>JAXHUT010000099.1:0-3468 GCA_034189405.1 Chloroflexota bacterium | reverse complement strand
AGAGGTAGGGGCGAGGCATGCCTCGCCCCTACGAAATGATACTAAATTATTTTTATATATTAAAAATTTGATAAAGAGTTTGATGGAATACAAAAGTACATTCTGTTTTTCAACACCCTCTGACCAGCAATTCTAAATATGAATTTGACAAAATTTGTCCAATATAACATTTCGGTGCTTCTAGCAATAATCAGCGAGGTTTCTATTGCCACAAAAAATGTGAAATACCAAAAAAGGGCTCAAGTTCAGAGATTCTATCCTTTGTTTGAGCGAATGGGAGGCAAAATATCGCCTTGCCAGGACAATTTCTCGAAAAAAATTGATTCTAAGGCTTGAAAAAACGCTCGTTTCGCTTATTTTGGCAAGATTTTAATCTATTATTTTCCATATTTAGAATTGCTGCCCTCTGACCATATTTGTTGACGCTGACCCCGTCACGTGCTACAATAATGACCGGATTATGGGCGTGTAGCTCAATGGTAGAGCAGTGGCCTTTTAAGCCATTGGTTGGGAGTTCGAGCCTCCCCACGCTCATTTTTCCATTTGAGAAAGATTGTGGTTGCGAGTTCCCCATAAGGGGACGATGTCGAGCCTCCCCACGCTCATTTTTCCATTTGAGAAAGATTGTGGTTGCGAGTTCCCCATAAGGGGACGATGTCGAGCCTCCCCACGCTCATTTTTGGATTATAGTGAATTGTGAATGGGGAAAAGAAAATGGTTACCAGGCAATTAGGAATTAGGCGATCAGGAACAAAATCACGGATTGGCGTCGTCGGGTGCGGTGCGATCGCCTGCCTGAAGCGAAGCGAAACACCCTCAGGTGCTGAGGAGGTACGACGTGAGGGTCACTGCACCATTAATGGCATAATTCTAATGTTAATCTTGTCTAACCACATGGTGTTATGCAATTGCAACGAGCTACCAGCTACGAACTACCAGCTATGAGCTATCAGCTATCAGCTACGAATTACCAGCTACAAGCTACGAGCTATCGGGGTGCAGAAATTAAGGTTTTCAACACGCTCGTGATATAATTTTTATCCACAGTTTTGGATGGTAATTTACCAAAGAGTGAGGACGTTGGATATCATCATAATCACCATTAAATCAAATCAACAAATTGACACATAACAAAATGGGACACAGACAGTCTATCTGGCAAATAATAGCAATCATTATCATCCAAGGCATTACACTGGTTATCTTGGGGCTATTATTGCCTGGCTTGGTGATTGAATCCATTCTCCCCGCAATTGGAATCGCCATAATCTATTTATTCTCTCAAGCACTGTATTGGCGCTTATTCATCCAGTTTTTCTCCCGCTTCCCAGCCTGGCTCTTTCCTCTGATCTCGACGGTTGTCACTGTCAGCCTGCTGATATACCTGGGCAATCAGATCCCAGGCATTGCAATAATCGATTTTCGGACAGGTTTGTGGATCATCTCCGTCTTGGCAGCTGTCACCGTGGTCGTTGAAAGTTATATGTCCCTGGATACTGACCAGGTCTTTGATCATTATATCTCGAAAAAGCTGATCTCAAAGCGGGGTCAACCCAAAATGACCGATGTCCCTGGAATTTTGTTTATTGAATTAGACGGTGTCAGTGAAGACGTCTTACAAAAGGCCATTAAAAACGGTCGCATGCCCACCTTAAAAAGTTGGCTTGATCAAGGCAATCATAGCCTCACCTCTTGGGAGACGGATTTTTCTTCGCAGACCGGCACCAGCCAGGCTGGCATTTTGCTGGGAAATAATGATGATATCCCCGCCTATCGCTGGTGGGACCGGAAAAAACAAAAAAAGTACCGCTCAGGCAGCTTTTGGGATGCTGCTGAAATTGAGAAGGAAAAAAGTAGGGGTGTCGGCTTGCTGGCACAAGGTGGTGCTTCACGGACAAATATGTTCTCGGGAGATGCCGAGGAAACTTTGTTCACTGTCAGCAAAATACTTGAAAAGCAGCTTAAAACAGAGCCGGACTTATATCTCTACATTGTCAACCCCGTCATCATCTCACGCTTGCTCATGAAATTTATTTACGGTGTTTTAAGAGAATGGGCACAATCGTTATACCAACGTCTACGGGGGGATAAATCTGCGATAAGGGCTAGGAGTTTTCTTTATGCATTCCTCCGGGCTGCTGATTGCCAAATCTTACAAGCCGTGACCACCTATGCAGTGATCGGCGATATCCTACGCGGCCTGCCCGCGATCTACTCTTGCTTGCCAGGTTATGATAACGTTGCCCACCACACCGGAGTGGAATCCACGGAAGCATTTCAAACCCTGAAGGAGATCGACCGCTTCATCAACCGGATTGAACACGCGGTGAGACTTGCCCCTCGCCCCTATGAGATTGTTTTACTTTCAGACCACGGACAAAGTAACGGGGGACCTTTCAAAAAGGCGTACGATATAACACTTGAAGACTTGGTCAATCGTGCCATCGATGAAGAAAAGAAGGTCTTTTACGAGGTGAACGACAATGAATTGCTCGATAGGTTCGATGCCTTCCTGCAGGATGGCTTGCGTAATAAACCCCTTATAAATCAGATTGTCCATAATTTTATCTCTCGAATCACCCATGAAAGCATGAAACAGGACATCTTAAAGAAGAAATCAAGTACCGCTACCCAAAGCCCAATTTCTCCAGTTGACGCCCCACTGGTGGTGTTTGGTTCTGGATGCACCGGATTGATCTACTTCACAGAATCAGAACAACGCTTGACTCTGGAAGTGATTCAAAATTATTACCCAACGCTTATGATCGAGTTAATCAACCATCCCGGGATCGGATTCCTCGTGGTGAACTCAGCCTCGTTGGGTGATATCGTCATGGGCAAAGAAGGATTGTATTTCTTGTCCAACGATGCCTTTGAAGGCGTCAATCCCCTGGCGAATTATTCACCCAATGTCCCGAGCCTTCTGCGCCGCGAATGTAGTTTCAGTAACTGTCCGGATATCATCGCCAACACTCATTATGACCCACAAACCTACGAATTAACCGGGTTTGAAAACCAGGTTGGACACCATGGTGGCGTGGGCGGCCCTCAAAGTTTCCCATTCCTGATGTATCCCCAAAAATTCAATATAAGCCCACAGCCCATTGTGGGGGCTGAAGCGCTTTACAGATTATTGCTTTCCTGGCGCAAGTCACTGCAGGACCTTGATAATTAATCGCCCAATCGAGATGCACACAACACTCACCTGCAATAACGTGTTACTTTATGGCGCTGTAGTTCAATGATAGAACAGCAATCTTTTAAGCCATTGGTTGAGAGCTCGAGTCTCCCCACGCTCATGTTTGTGTTTAAGGGTATAGTGATTGGGGGATGGTGAATGGGGAAAACAGGTATTGGGTATTAGACCTGCTATTAGATGTCAAGGGTTAAACTCCATTTAAAGATGGGATTTTGGTTGATTCTAAATCACGAATTATATAAGGACGTTGTTCTTTCAGGATAATGAAT
>JAXHUT010000098.1:0-2037 GCA_034189405.1 Chloroflexota bacterium | reverse complement strand
CCCAATTTTGTTTTCAATTTCATTTAAGGCACTGTGACAGAAGGCAATAATATATCAAAAAATGGATGTTTATGGGATTGGTTTTGGTTCAAGAATATCCCTGACCCAATCGCCAACCTGCCAGTATTTGAAATCCTCACCATTATTGACTTGCACTGCCCCGACAACCCCATAAATTAAGGATGCTGGCATTGCCAACAATATCAAAAACCCAGGGACAAGACACAAAAGCGGAATGATCAGTATTGCGAAAACCGACCCAATGGTGATAAAAAATGCCGCTATCAATCCGGCACCAAGCCAGGTTATCACCTGGAAGATGAAGGATTGCATGGCATGGTAGGCGACAAAACGGGAGCGATCCTTATAAATAAAATAAATTGCAATAGCAAAGATCCCACCCAGGAAACCTGTGAAAAGATTCGCCAGGATGCTCAGGTGGGCTAACATCGCCCAGGTTCGTTCTTCATCAGGGGAGATCAATTTTCCGGTCATGGGCGATCTTACTGCTTCTTCATCGGGTATTTCAGCGGTTTTTTCTTCTGAGAATGGATGCTCCGACATATTTTTCCTTTCTTGTGTTAATTTCTTGGTGCAGCTTTCTCATTTTAATATACGCATTGGTTTAGAAAAAGTTGCAAGAAAATGAACAACAAAAAAACCTGCTCTATGTTCAGAGCAGGTTTTGAAATCTTTTTTCTGAGGGAACTAGTTTGCCCAACCTTGCTTCTTCACAAAATCTGTAAGGACGGGGATTTCAACATATTCACCGTTATAGGCTTTGATTCCCCAAATGACGCAAAACACAAAGCCTGCCAGACCAATGCAGAATCCAACAAAAATGAAGGACAGTGCAAAGGTGAGTACGTACATAACGATGCCGAAAGCTAGTGCTTGTGGATAGTGTGCTTTCAGGAAAGGACGATCTTTTTTGTCCTCCAACAAGAGGAGGATGATGGGTACTATCGGTGTGAAAATATAAGATAACAAAGCCCAGGTTTTATCTTCACTAGTGATATTGGGATCTACAACTTTTTCTTCTGTCATTTTTGCCTCCAAAGGTGTTAAGAGAAATATTAATTTGTTTTATTCAACTTTGAATTGATTATAGCGCAATTATACCACGTTATAAATTTTCTGATAACCTTTAGATGATGTGTTAAAATTGTGTTCATGAGTATTCGCATTGTTTTTATGGGATCACCAGATTTTGCATTACCTACTTTGAGGGCATTGCATCATAATTTTAATGTCGTTGGTGTGGTAACACAACCCGATCGTCCTTCTGGACGGGGACGCAAGCTGCAACAACCGGATGTAAAACGTTTAGCCATAAAATTAGAACTTCCTTATGTCCAGCCTGCCAGTCTGAAAGAAGTAAGTGCATTAGAAAAATTACAGGATTGGGCACCAGACGTAATCATTGTTGCTGCTTTTGGGCAGATCCTTCGTGAAAATGTATTAAATCTCCCACCGTTTGGTTGTGTGAATGTCCATGCGTCGTTATTGCCGCGATGGCGGGGAGCAGCGCCTGTTCAGGCAGCTCTCCTCCACGATGATATTACAGGTGTCACCATCATGAAGATGGACAAAGGACTGGATACGGGCCCGATTTTAAGTCAACGCGCCCTTCCAATAGCCGATGAAATGACGGCAGGCGTTTTGTTTGATCAATTGGCACAAATGGGCGCTGACCTGCTAATGGATACTTTACCGAAATATATTGGCGGTGAAATTAAACCTCAACCACAGGATGATCAAAAGGCGACCTATGCACCAAGATTGAAAAAAGAGGACGGAAAATTGAATTTTTCCCAGCCCGCCGCATTTCTAACACGGATGGTTAGAGCATACAACCCCTGGCCAGGTGCATACCAGTTTTTTGGTGATACACGATTGAAGATATTGAAAGCACGTGCTGTTGAAAGCCTTTCAGCACAACCCGGAGCAAGGCTGATCTATGAGGGGGAACCTGCCTGGGGCACTGGCCAGGGGTTATTAATTCTGGAAGAGGTCCAGGCAGCAGGGAGAAGCCGG
>JAXHUT010000097.1:0-3520 GCA_034189405.1 Chloroflexota bacterium | reverse complement strand
TTTTCCTGGCGACCTTATTCGGTTGGCCAATACCATTGACAGCGATCCAGCTGCTGTGGCTTAACCTGGTCACGGATGGGGCGCCAGGAAAATGACCATGATTTCAGCGGCATTACAGGACAGCAGGTAGTAAACAAACTTGCGAATATTGCTGTAGATGACGCGACCTTGTTCCACAGCTGAAACAATGCTGGCGTAATTATCATCCGTAAGGACCATGTCCGCCGCACCTTTGGCAACATCCGTCCCAGTGATTCCCATGGCAACTCCGATATCAGCCCGCTTGATTGCGGGGGCATCATTGACCCCATCACCCGTCATAGCAACCACTTCCTGGTTGGTGCGCAGAGCATCCACAATACGCATTTTATGTTCAGGGCTGACCCGGGCATAAACGTCTGTTTCCATCACATTGGTGACCATCTCATCATCCGAAAGATGGTCAAGATCTGATCCCGTCATAACATTACGACCTGGTCGCAGCAAACCAATCTCCTCAGCAATAGCACGTGCTGTATTGGGATAATCACCTGTGATCATGATCGTTCGAATTCCGGCGTTCCGAGCGATATTTAAAGCTTCTTCAACCTCCGGTCGTGCCGGGTCGATCATACCAATCAGGCCCACAAACGTCAGGTCTTTTTCCAATGCTTCACTATTTATTTCATCGGGGAGAACAGGCACCATGCGATAAGCGACACCCAGGACTCTCAGCGCATCGCCTGTCATGGCATCATTAGCAGCAAGGACTTCTTTTCGGCGCTCTTCTGTTAACTTTACATTGCCGTTGTTGATCGTTTGCAAATCTGAACAAAGGTCAAGGACAACATCCGGAGCGCCTTTGACAGCCACAATATACCATTCCCTCTTCTCTTCGCCTTCTGACAGCGGTGAAAGCTGTTCAGCCTCAAGTTCATCAACGGAGTGAACGGTAACCATACGTTTTCGAGTAGAATCAAAAGGGATCTCCTGTTCTCGTGGATATGCCTTATTAATTGCCTTTGCTGAAGACCCGGCCTTATGCGCTGCAACCAAGATTGCACCTTCAGTCGGATCACCAATTACCCGATAAGTCTCCTGACCAGCTTGTTCACCAGAAAGCTCAAGTTGGGCATCGTTATTTAATGTCCCTATCCACAAAGCTGTCTTGACTGCCGGAAAGTCATTTAGAGAGACAGGGGTCCCATCCTTTGTAAATTCACCTTTGGGAGAGTAGCCGCTGCCAGTAACACCGACAAAATTGCCATCCGTCCAAATACGCGTCACCGTCATCTCATTCTGAGTGAGGGTACCGGTCTTATCAGAACAAATCACAGTGGCAGAGCCTAATGTCTCAACAGAGGACAGCCTTCTAATGAGGGCGTGTCGTTTTACCATTTCACGCATACCCAGGGCCAAACTGATGGTCACAACAGCTGGCAAGCCTTCCGGAACAGCTGCAATAGCCAAGGACACAGCAACCATGAATAATTCTGTATAGATTTCGAGAGCCTCAGCACTAAAAAAGTTCGCGGCCCCGGGCTGCAATGCGTAACGGGCAACGCCAATCACAAATACCAAACCGCTAATAATGAGAGAACCCCATCCAAGCACCTTCCCCAGCTGATCCAATCTTTGCTGCAAGGGTGTTTGTTCATCTTCAACATGCTGCAGCATGGTTGCAATCATGCCAAGCTGGGTGTTCATGCCGGTGCTGACAACCAACCCTTTACCACGACCATAGTTAACCAGGGTCCCGCTAAAAGCCGAGTTTTTCTGGTCGCCCAGTGGAATGTCCTTATCGAGACGGATTTGTGCGTTCTTTTCAACCGGGACCGATTCACCCGTCAATGATGCCTCATCAATCCGCAGATTGACAGCTTCCAGCAAGCGCATATCAGCAGGGATGTAATTGCCCGCCTCTAAAAAGACAACATCCCCCGGGACCAATTCTGCCGTGGGCACTGAAACACGGTGTCCATCTCGTAAAACAGATGCTTCTGGTGCTGCCAGTTTTTTCAGCGCTTCAAGGGCAGCTTCAGCACGACTTTCCTGGATGATCCCCAAAATCGCATTAAGCACAACGATCGCCATAATGGCTATGGCTTCGGTAAAATCACCGAGCAAAGCAGATATGATCGCAGCGCCCAGCAGCATGTAAATCACAAAACTATTGATTTGCGCCCAAAGCAATTCCCAAAACGTCGTTGGTGGGACTTCTTCTAATTCGTTGGGACCATATTTCTCGCGTCGTTTTTCGACTTCTTCGCTGGTCAGACCTTCATCAGGACGTGTTTCAAGCTCCTCAACGACATCTGCGCTCGACATTGCATGCCATGAAAACGAAACATCTTTTGAATCCTTCTCATTCACAGCCTTAATTTCATCATTCATAAAAACTCCTGTCTCAAATAATTCCGCCTGAAATCATACCCTAAAAAAAAGAAAATCACCTTAGATAATCTCAGGGTTATGAACCTCAAGCTGGCTTTAAGAAAATCCTGCTAATTATATCTGCTTTTGATAAAAAAACATAAGGGTCATTACAGAATACCCCGTCCCCTTTTAACCACTGTACTCCCAACAGGCGCCTCAATATCCCCTCCAATCACAGGGCATTTCATCTGCAGCAAGAAAAATATCGGCGCATGTACCTCAGACAAAGCTTCATAATTGCCCATGCCTTTTGCCAGGATCAACTCGGCGCGATAAAATTTCTCGAGAAAAGCTTTCGAACTCATTGAAAGTATCACGCCGGGTGCCTGGACGCCCGTGTCAATCACCTCTGCAACCTTATCGATACCCGCCGCATGGGCGTCCTCACGGGTTGCATCGTTAAGAACAGGTCCGCCTCGCGTGACGTAAGTCACTGGTTTTGAAAGTGTTTCGATTAACAACACATCGAATACGGTCTCACCAGCATTATCCCCTAGAAAAAGCAAAGTTTTAGCTTCTTGTAATTTTTTCCTGAGCAACACGATGTCATTAATCGCGATGTCCTGCCTGAGCACCCGCTCTACCTCTTCCCATAAATCATAAGTCTTGTTAAGACCAAAATCGATGATGTTCCCGGCGATACTCAAGCGGATCGCTGTTTCCAGCTTGTCGTCTGATGCATCAAGCACTTCACGCAGTTTTGGCAATAAGCTGAGCGCTTTTTCGGTTGATTCTTTTTTTGCCTTCAAATACGGATCTGCGTTCCCGGTTATCTCCCGCACGGTACGATGGATATCCAGACCAATCTCTGGCGGGGTTGCACCTGGCGGAAGCGTCTTCAATTGATCCATTACTTTCAGAATCACCTCTCTCTGTTGTGCCTCGTCCGCACCAGCCATGCGGGAGGCTTCAATAGATTGACGTAGAAAACACGGATAACAATCAATATAAGTTTTCATGAACCGAATTATAGCAGATAGTTAGCATTCATATGAAAAATTGAGATCACCTTCCGGCGTGCGCTAGTCAGGCGTCCATTATGGTGCGCATTCTGGGCGGCCTTCCAGAAATCGCGAAATGTTGCCATCAGTTGACCGCCATTGAT
>JAXHUT010000096.1:0-4319 GCA_034189405.1 Chloroflexota bacterium | reverse complement strand
GGTCATCGGTCGCGATGAAGAGATTCGCAGAATTGTGCAGATCCTGTCAAGACGAACAAAGAACAACCCGGCATTGATTGGTGAACCTGGTGTGGGTAAAACTGCTATTGTCGAAGGCCTGGCACAGCGCATCGTCAATGGCGATGTACCTGAAGGCTTGAAAAACAAAAAAATTATTGCTCTGGATATTGGTTCATTAATCGCAGGGGCAAAGTATCGCGGCGAATTCGAAGAGCGTTTAAAAGCTGTTCTAAAAGAGATCGCTGACTCTGCTGGTGAAATCCTGTTATTTGTGGATGAAATGCATACCGTTGTCGGCGCGGGTGCTGCTGAAGGCGCAGTTGATGCAGGTAATATGCTCAAACCAATGCTGGCGCGCGGTGAACTTCACATGATCGGTGCAACCACACTGGATGAATACCGCAAGTATGTCGAAAAAGATGCCGCGCTTGAACGGCGCTTCCAGCCTGTTTTCGTAACAGAGCCATCCGTCGAGGATACCATCAGTATTTTACGCGGCTTAAAGCAGCGATACGAAGTTCATCACGGCGTGCGAATCACCGACCCAGCGGTCATCGCAGCAGCGACATTATCCCACCGGTATATTGCTGACCGTCATTTGCCCGATAAAGCCATTGACTTGATTGATGAAGCCGCAGCCCGGCTGCGAACTGAAATTGATTCCAAGCCGCAAGCTTTGGACGAGGTTGATCGCGCCATCATGCAGCTGGAAATTGAACGCCAGGCACTGCAAAAAGAAAAGGACAAAGCATCAAAAGAACGCCTGGCAAATATCGAAAACGACCTGGCAAACCTGCAGGAACGCGCCAGTGAATTGCACATGCGCTGGGAGGTAGAAAAAGAGGCAATCCAGGAAATCCGGCATATTAAAGAAGAAATCGATCAAACAGAAACCCAGGTTGAGCAAGCAGAACGACAAGCCGACCTTGAAAAAGCAGCCCGTTTACGTTATGGCACTTTAAATGAACTACGGGCACACCTAGAGAATGCTGAAAAGCACCTGAAAGAATTGCAAGAAAATTCACCGTTGCTCAAAGAAGAAGTGGATGCAGAAGAAATCGCAGAAGTCGTTGGTAATTGGACAGGCATACCGGTTTCTCGACTGCTGGAAGGTGAAATGCAAAAGCTAATGCACATGGAAGAGCGATTACACCGTCGGATTATCGGCCAGGATGAAGCTGTGGATGTCGTTTCTAATGCCGTGCGCCGTGCCCGTGCCGGGTTACAGGACCCCAACCGACCTATTGGCTCCTTCATTTTCCTGGGGCCCACAGGTGTTGGTAAAACCGAGCTTGCAAGAGCCCTGGCAGAATTCCTCTTCAATGACGAAGACGCCATGGTGCGTATCGACATGAGTGAATATCAAGAGAAGCATACTGTTAGTCGATTGTTTGGCGCCCCCCCAGGATATGTCGGCTTTGAAGAAGGCGGACAATTGACGGAAGCCGTTCGACGCCGGCCATACAGTGTGGTGTTGTTCGATGAAATTGAAAAGGCGCACGCAGAAGTGTTCAATGCCCTACTGCAGCTCCTGGAGGATGGGCGCTTGACCGACGGACAGGGTCGTACCGTTGATTTTCGCAATACCGTGGTTATTATGACCAGCAACCTTGGCAGCGAGTTGTGGATGAGCGCTGTTGAGGACAAAAACCAGATCAGGGAGGTCTCGCGGGATCAAATCAATCGCCTGCTCCAGGCGCACTTCCGCCCCGAGTTCCTCAACCGTGTGGATGAAATCGTTGTGTTTACCCCCCTGACCAAGGAAGACCTGGCTAAGATCGTGGACCTACAATTGGCGCGCGTGGCAGCGCTGATGCGCGATCGCAACCTGACATTGGAGGTCGACCAAGCCGCCCGGGATTACCTGGCAGAATTAGGTTATGATCCCGATTTCGGTGCCCGGCCGCTTAAACGCACCATCCAGCGAGAGGTGCAGGACCCACTAGCATTGAAAGTTGTATCGGGTGAGGTCAAAGAAGGGGACACGGTGAAAGTGACCAAAAGTTCAGATGGACTGGGGTTTGAAGTAATCAGTCCTGAGGTAGAACAAGAAAAACAATCGGTTTAAATCAGAAAAATTAAATAGCACAAAGCCCATAGACCAGATACCTATGGGCTCTTTTCATGCAGATGCTTCGATGATCTCTACAATAATTGAAATCTTTATAAATATGGCTTCACATTTGGTGTTTAAATGATTAATGTCCAAAAATGACGCCGCCGTAATGCAATAATCGATCAACCTAATTATTTTCGGGCTAAAGTCCCTCGCTCCAAGATTCAGCTGTACACATGGTTTTCGATTATACGAATACCTTGGGTAAGCCACTTGCCTAAAATCTAGTGAACACCCTCAGCTGTTGAGCTCGAAGGGCGAGAGGTTCAGATATAATCATATTAGCTTGTGGATTTTCTTATCTATTTCAAATTGTAAAATGATTTTTTGTTTACAAAATATTCTAATATTCCATATTTTGTCAAGCTAAAGCCCCTCACGCCAAGATTTAGAAATCAAAATAGGTCGATTCTTTTACTTTTTAATCGCAGTACTCACCATGACCCAGTACACAATACCCAACACCCAATAACCAATTTCCCCATTCCCTCTTTTTTCACCCAAACAAATCCCTTTGTACCCTTGCCCCCTCCTCAGGCTCCGGATAAGCCTGCATAAAGGTCTCGTGATGCCCGCTAAATAATCGAGTAATAAACCCTCGAAAGCCCTTATTCATCATATTACCACCCTGGCTGGCATGGCATTCCGCTGCTTTTTGTCGAATATCCTTGACGGGGCGGTAATCGATCTCCGCGTGGGTCGGAAAATCCACATTGGCAATCGTTACCAGGTCAATATCTTTATTGCGTCCAAAGGCATGCGGATCCTGCCCGACCAAGCGCAGCACCCAAACCGCAGTCTTCAAAAAGCCGCGATTCATCGTATGAAAATATAGCTTTCCAGGTTGAAAGGGTGCTAAACCATCAGGGTCAATAAAATTAGGATTCGAAACCCGTTCAAAAGCTTGGACGGTCGCCCTTTGAATAGCAATATGATCCGGGTGACGATACCCACCAATTGGGTCAAAGGTGATCACCACATCCGGCTGAATCTGACGCATCAAATGCGCTACTTCTTCCGCCACCTTTTCAACAGGCTGCGCCGCCAAAGCCTTCGGATGATAATTTGCATCAGATCCGGGCATCCCTGAATCCCGATATTTGAGGAAGTGTAATTGATCAATTCCGAGAGCGTCCGCCGCACAACGCAATTCCTGGGTGCGTAAACAGGCTGCGCTCTTGATCCTTTCTTTATATTCGGGGTCAATCTCCCCTAACTCACCTCGTGTGGCACAAATTAAATGGACGCTGACACCCCGTCGTGCATACAATGCCAGGGTACCGCCCATCCCGAAGGTTTCATCATCAGGGTGAGCAAGAACAGCCAATAGGGTTTTTCCGGGATGTTGGGGGATTTTTGCCAATATCTTTAACCTCTAAATCAAATTTTTATAGACACAAGTAATTATCGGGCTGAGACAATCAAAATTACAATTTTCAAAACCTACACGCTCCTATGTCAGTCAATAAAACGTGCTGCTGGCCCGTTCGGGTCGATCATCCCAGCAAGATCGCTCCACGGGATCAATACGTTCTGTGGTCCAGCGGCATAAGCCGCAACCTCGTAAACATCAAAATTAATCCGCAAACCCGCAGAAAGCAGATTCCAGTTCTCCCTTTCCAACATCACATCTTCCGCAGTTCCAGCCTGGTATCCCAATTCCTTATCAACCAAAACCTGATCGAGCAAACTTCCAATCTCGTTGATATAATCTGTTCCCGACAAAAAGAGATCTTCCAAGTTTAAAAACACCCCACTTTGAGCATCATAATTCTGAGCATGAGAAAAGGGGAAAGGATGCGCTGACATCGCAATATACTGGTCAAAAGCCAGGTAAACGCTAAACAATTGCTGATCGGAATAGGTCAGGTCATAATCGAAGGTGAGGTAACTCAATGGCGCCTCTCCTTCTCCCTCCATCGCACCAGGCTCATCAGTCACAGCTAAAAGGAAATCTTCCTTAATGGATTCCGTTAACCGATCACTCTCAGTATTAAAAGGGGCGACATGGGTTTCAGGACCTTCCAAATTAGGCCACACACCATCAACCTCATACCTAGGCTCGTCCCCTTCTTCAAATACCCTCCGATCGATAAGCTGGATATTTTCCGCCTGTGTTGTTGGCTGGGGTTCAGGTTCAGGGGTTTCACTGGGAGAAGCCTGAAGTGTTTGTGCATTTGTA
>JAXHUT010000095.1:0-3954 GCA_034189405.1 Chloroflexota bacterium | reverse complement strand
CAGGGAACAAGAGGGCTAGGATTTGCAAACGGGTCGGGTCTGACAGCGCTTTAAAGCTTTCCGCCATCCGAAATAGAACTTCCTCTGAAAGCCCCTCTGCTTCAATAGCAAATTGCGCATCCGTTTGCATAATCCTCAACCTTCCATCTGAATATATGAGCATTTATTCATATATTTATTTTAGCACAAGGGAAATATTCGTCAAGGGTTTTTACGGACTATGGATGCCCTTATTGAAAAAATCCTTTTCCCCCGTGGATGATTAAATATTAACCCTGAAAAAGTCTGGGTATTCCACTGCTAAATCAAACTGCTGATCATCAAGGTCGCTAGGCCAAGATAGAAAAGGTAACCCAGGGTATCCGTGGTTGTCGTCACCAGGATAGGAGAAGCCAGGGCAGGATCAAATTTTAACTTTTGCATCAGCAATGGTACCAAAACCCCGGCAATCCCAGCACAAATCATATCCAATAAGGTTGCCAGACCGACAATAAAACCCAATAATGGCGTTCCTTTCCATGCCAGAGCAATCACTGCAACAATCAACCCTATACTGATCCCATTTATCAAACCAAGCAAAAGCTCCCGTCCAAGTGTTTTCCAACCCTCTTTTGGGGCAATATCCCCCAGGGCAAGACCGCGCACCGTAACGGTCAGTGTCTGTGTGCCGGCGCTGCCGCTCACACCGGCAACAATTGGGAAAAAAGCTGTTAAAACAGCCACCTGGGCAATCGTGCTCTCAAACAGGCTGAGGACCGTCGCTGACAATAAAGCGGTAAGTAAATTCAATACCAGCCATGGCAGCCGGGTCTTCATCGCCGATGATAAACGGACATCAGCCGGCTGCTCTTTAGGAATACCACCCAGGCGGTAAATATCCTCGGTAGCCTCTTCCTCCAACACGTCCAGCAAGTCATCATAGGTGATCATTCCAACCAGCATGCGATGTTCATCAACCACAGGCAAGGCTAAAAGGTCATAACGCTGCATTATTCGGGCTGCCTCTTCCTGATCAGCACCAACATCAACGAAAATCGGATTCGGATCCATGATGTTACGAATAAATGTGCCAGGCTTTGCCATCACCAACTGTCGCAAAGAGACGACCCCAACGAGGTGCCCTGTTTTATCTTCAACAAAGAGATAATATATATCTTCAGAATCCGGTGATAGCTGCCTTAAATGCTCAATGGCTTCATCTACGGTCATGTCCTGCTCGATGTGCACACCCAAAGCAGTCATCACGCCACCAGCCGTCTCGTCCGGATGCTCAAGCAAATAACGGATGTCCTCCGACTCGTCAATTTGCGAAAGGACTTGCTCAGCCTGCTCTAAGGGTATATCACCCAGCAAGTCCGCCGCCTCATCCGGTTCCATTTCATCGACAATCTCAACCAGGCGCTGCGTTTCCATGCGGTTGGCGATATCCATGACATCCTCATCCGCCATCTCTTCAAGGATGTCAGCAGAATTTTCAGGAGATAATAATGGCAAAAATTCCTGTTGTTGATCAGGAGGCAAATCAGAAAAAAACTCAGCCTGATCGGAACGTCTTAATGATTCAAGCAGGGTGGTCGCTTTGTCCCAATCCCCCTCAAAGAGCGCGGCACGAATTTGTTCAAGAACAGCGTCAATATTGAGCACTTCTTTGGTCACCAACATCGCCTCCAGTCCTAAAATAACTGACACCATCAAAAAAAGACCATCACGGGTAGATAATCGCGAAGGTCTTCCAGCAAATCAAGAGAGGCGTAAGCGTGGCCTATCTTCTTATAAACTTCCTTTGCATAGGCACTTCCCGCAAACAGCCCCCCTGGACCTGGTCAACCTTCCTATTTCTATCACCAACAGGTTCATCATCATTCATTGCATGTTAAGTATACACAAATTTATTAAAATAACCCCGAGCAATTTTCGGCTTGTCAAATTTCGGCTTTTATGAAAGATGAACACGTCAATATTGTTAAAAGGATTCTATTCTTCTTGCTTTTGCCGTTTATGGAGCGCGTATTCGAAACTGGCTAACATGATTCCAATAATGATCACCACAATTGGAAAAGCCATAAACCAAAGCGGGATCATGTCCGTAAAAATCACCAGGACAAATCCCAGAGCAAAGGATACTATCCCAATAATAATCACAAGGCGATAGACCACCCCCAGGAATCGCTGCCTGCGACGTAAGTCAGTATTATCAGCCTCAGCCGGCTGTTCCGTTTTTTGTTTTTGCTCATCCATCAACAATCTTCTCCTGCACGTTAATTAATTGTATTATAACCCCCGCCTAATGTCCGTAAGTCAGGCAATGTAAACTTCACGCCATATTCGCTAAGGCAAAGGTCCACATATCAGAAAATTCTTCGATCAGCTTTTTTGTTGGTTTCCCGGCGCCATGCCCAGCGCGGGTTTCAATCCGGATCAACACTGGCGCCTCTCCGCTTTGTGCCGCTTGCAGCGCCGCGGCGAACTTGAAACTATGTGCCGGAAAAACACGGTCATCGTGATCGCCGGTCATCACCATTGTCGGTGGATATGCCACACCCGGTTTGATGTTGTGATAAGGAGAATATGCCCGGATCGTTTCAAAATCCTCCAGGACATCCGGTGATCCGTAATCCGAGACCCAAGCCCAGCCGATGGTGAATTTATGAAAGCGCAGCATATCCATTACGCCCACGTTTGGCAAACAGACGCCAAACAGATCCGGACGCTGCGTTAAACAAGCCCCGACCAATAGACCGCCGTTACTACGCCCCCCAATAACCAATTTTTCACTACAGGTAATGCCCTGATCAATCAAAAATTCAGCCGCAGAAATAAAATCATCAAAAACGTTTTGCTTGTTATGCTTCATGCCGCCTTCATGCCAGGCACGACCGTATTCCCCACCCCCCCGCAGATGCGCCTGCGCATAAATGCCGCCCATCTCCATCCACACCAGGTTGGGCACGCTGAATGCAAGGGGTAAGGGGATATTGAAGCCGCCGTAGCCATAAAGATATGTGGGGGTGTCCCCATTAATCTGGATATCCTTACGATGAGTGATGAATAAGGGCACCCGGGTGCCATCTTTGCTTTCATAAAATGACTGTTCAGTCACATAATTTTGCGGGTCGAAGGACAGATTAGGGGCTTTAAACACCCTTGATTTCCGGGTACTCAGGTCGAAATGGTATACCGTGCCGGGTGTTGTAAAGTTTGAGAATTTATAAAATGTCTCCGGATCATCAGAACGACCGCTGAAACCCAGCACCATGCCCAAACCAGGTAGTTTCAATTCGCCATCAGGTGTCCCATCTGTTTTGAAGATCCGCACCTGGTGTGCTGCATGATGTAAATAAGTACAGACAAAGCGCCCACCGACATAATCCGCATATTCCAGCTTGTCCGCATTCTCCGGCACCAATTCTCGCCAATAACCTGGGTCAGGGTTTGCAATATCGACCAAGATCATCCGGTTTTGCGGGGCGTCCTTATCCGTTTTAAAATAAAACCGTGTATCATCATTGCCAACAAGAGCGTATTCCGCATCAAAATCTGGCAGAAGTTCCACCACCTCGGCTGAGGGGTTCGCCAGGTCAAGATAAAATACAGCGTTTTCTGAGGCGGTGCCATGCCATACATAAATGATCAGGTAACGTCCATCCTCGGTGACCTGTCCATCGAAGCCCCATTCTTTTTGATCGGGACGTTCATAAATTAATCGATCCTCTGATTGCGGTGTACCCAGCTGGTGATAGTAGAGTTTATGAAAATAATTGGCTTGTTTGAGCGCATCACCTTCAGGGGCGTCATAACGGCTGTAATAAAAACCTTCGTTATCCTTATCCCAACTTGCGCCAGAAAATTTTACCCACGCAATGTTATCTGCCAAATCCTCGCCGTCATCCACACGACGGACCTTCCAGGTCTGCCAGTCGGAGCCGGAATCCGAAACCCCGTAAGCCAGGAAGC
>JAXHUT010000094.1:0-2161 GCA_034189405.1 Chloroflexota bacterium | reverse complement strand
ATGGAATTAGCCTTTATCAATGCTATTCTCAATTCAAAATCATTCCCGCCAAAGGATCCCTGGTTATCGGGGTATGCAATTTCCTACTATCATTTTGGGTACATCCTCGCTGCAATGATTGCTAAACTGACTGCCACCAGCGGCGGTCTTGCTTTTAACCTGATGCTGGCGTTGACATTTGGGATGAGTGCCCTTGGCGCTTATGGGGTGCTGTATAACATGATTGCGTTATCAGGAAAGCTGTTGAAAAAGAATGTTAATCGTCTGACCTGGGCGTTGTTGGCCCCGATCTTTTTGTTGTTTGTGAGTAATTTTGAAGCGGTTCTTGAGATGCTCCACCAAGCAGGCGTTGGCTGGGATATACGTACCGGTACCTCTCCTTTCTGGCAATGGATCAATATTGAGAGTCTGAATAACCCGCCAACCCCACCCTTAACCCCAATCCCACAGCGGTTTTGGTGGTGGTGGCAGGCGTCACGCGTCATCCAGGATATTGATTTGCTTGGTAACGTGAGTTCGCTCTCACCCATTGATGAGTTTCCAGCCTTTTCTTTTGTGCTGGGGGATTTACATCCTCACGTCCTGGTGATTCCCTTCGTGATGCTGGTGATCGGGATAGCTTTGAATATTTTTATGGGTGGAATGGACGGAAAAAAGAATGTTATGGGCTTCACCCTACCCTATCGAATGGATCAATTCTTCCTCAGTGCGGTTGTATTGGGTGGGATTGCTTTTCTCAATACCTGGGATTTGCCTGTATATTTTGCGCTGCTCACCGGAGCTTTTGTGTTGAGACGTGTTTACCAAAAAGGCTGGCAATGGGATCGATTTTTTGAATTCTTAAAATTGGCAATGCCATTAGGTTTGCTTTCACTTTTGCTCTACACACCCTTTTTTATCAGCTTCCAATCCCAGGCGGGTGGGATTTTACCCAACATCTATTATCCCACCCGTGGCTTGTATCTGTGGTTGATGTTTGGCCCCTTGTTTATTCCCATGTTTTTAACCTTCGCCTGGCTACTACGCCGCAAGGCAAAAGCGGCGTGGGGTTGGGGGGCTGCTTTATCACTTGGGCTGGTCATTTTGCTTCTTTTTGTGTCCGTATTATTAGGGTTTTTCGTATCTCAAACGGATATAGGACAGCAGTTGATAGTATTACAGGGGGAACGTAGTTACGGTGGGTTATTACGCGCTGCTTTAGGGCACCGTTTGAATTATGGGGTTAGCTTGCTGACGTTGACCTTGTTGTTGGGTCTGGGGTTTGCTTTCTTGTTAGGCCTGGCACCGGGGAAAAACGCTGAGGGTGACACACCTTCACCTTTGATTTTTGTGTTATGGATGATCATCTTGGGCGCCGTGATGGTGTTAGCGCCGGAGTTTGTGTACTTGCGGGATACTTTTGGCATGAGGATGAACACTGTTTTTAAATTTTATTACCAGGCCTGGATGTTATGGTCTATAGCAGGGGCATTTGGGACGGTGTTGATCATCAAAAGAGGTTCGCTGCTCGCGAAGTTTTTGGTTATCATTTCCCTGTTATTGGCTTTGATTTATCCCCTCTTTGCATATGTTGACAAGACGAATGGTTTCAACCCTGCACAGGGCTACACGCTGGACGCAAGCGCCTATTTTACGCAATTTCATCCGGATGAGGCGGCTGCCGTTACCTGGTTATCGCAAGCACCGGAGGGTACGGTCGCTGAGGCGATTGGTGGTCAATACTCGGGTTACGCGCGGGTTTCTACCCTGAGCGGGCAATCCGCTGTGTTGGGTTGGCCAGGACATGAGGGACAATGGCGCGGCGGTTACGAGGAGATTGGCAGTCGGGAGCCGGATATCCGCACTTTATATGAGACACCAGATTGGGCGATTGCCCTCGATATAATTCAGCGTTATCATATTCGTTACATTTATGTTGGCAGCCTCGAGATGAGCACTTATGCCATTAACCTTGAAAAACTTGAACAGAATTTATCACCAGGTTTCCAGCAAGGACAGGTTATGGTATTTGTCGTCCCTGAAACCCTGTTGGAATGAAGGCTGCATTGGCAGAATCCTTGTCTTTAATTTGCCGTTAGAGTCTTACGGAAACAAACAACCCCCTTCCATTTGTGGTAGGATTTTTGTGTACAGATAATAAAAAGGTATGAAAGGTCACGGA
>JAXHUT010000093.1:0-3732 GCA_034189405.1 Chloroflexota bacterium | reverse complement strand
CTTCCATGGTCAATAGGGAGGTCCAGCGAAAGGATATCAAGGTCGTCAGCATCCCTGCTAATGAAATTGCGATGAAATTAGGCAGTGAACGAGCAACCAATATGGTCATGTTGGGTGCGCTTTTAGGAAACCTGGATTTGCTCTCCCTGGATGCTGTGGAGGAAGCCCTGGATAACCATTTACCTGAAAGGCACAAAAAATTCTTGCCGATGAACAAAGAAGCCCTGCGAAGGGGTGCTGAACTTAAAGCAGAAAAGATAGTCCCAGCATAGGTTAATAAAAGATCAGTTCGAATTCAAAACCCCAGGTCTTTTGAAGGTCTTGGGGTTTTTTTTGTGGGCATTGCAAGGGTTTACCATTATAATATGGTTTGCTGATCAAGGCATTTCACCATAAAATAATTACCTTGACACTTTAAGGCTTGTAAAATTGTGAGGCGCTATGAAAATTCGCATGTCATCCCCTGACCTGGTTGAAACCGACCGACAGGCGGTGTTGGAGGTCGTCAACACGCCTAATTTGAGTATGGGTCCAAAAATCGACTCTTTTGAAGATGCTTTTTGTGCGTTAACCGGTGCAAAACATGCCATTGGCGTTAATTCGGGCACGGCAGGTCTGCATTTATGCATTCGTGCAGCCGATGTCAACCCGGGCGATATTGTCATTACAACGCCATTTTCTTTTGTTTCCTCAACCAATGTGATCTTGTTTGAAAAAGGTATCCCGGTTTTTGTTGATGTTGACCCAGTTACAGGGAACATCGATACCGATCTTCTAGCCCAAGCGGTTGAAGACCTGTCATTGGGCGGTGAACGCGCCAGCAGGTGGCACCCACGGCAGTTACCAGAGATCAATCAGGGCGGGGTAAAGTCCCTTAAAGCGATCTTGCCGGTGGATGTTTTTGGACAGCCGGCTGATTACGAATCGATCAATGCCCTTGCTGAACAATACGGTTTAAAGATCATCGAAGATTCTTGTGAAGCCCTGGGGGGTGAATATAAGGGTCGCTATGCTGGAACCCTGGGTGATTATGGGGTTTTCGCCTTTTATCCAAACAAACAAATTACTACGGGTGAAGGCGGGATGATCATCACCGATGATGATAAAGCAGCTGATTTCATGCGTGCGCTGCGTAACCAGGGGCGAGCACCCGGAGACACCTGGCTGCAGCACACCTTTTTGGGCTATAACTACCGATTGGATGAAATGAGCGCAGCGCTGGGGCTTTCGCAGATGGGGCGTTTGGACTCCTTGCTTGCAAAACGAGCCCAGGTCGCTGACTGGTATGAAAAGTACCTGGCTAATATTGAAGAAGTCACCCCACCGCAGCTGGTTGAAAAAACAACCAAAGTGAGCTGGTTTGTATATGTGGTCCGTGTTGATCAGAAAATTGAACGTGATCGCCTGGCAATGATTCTTGAGGAAAAGGGCGTGCCAGTAAGGCCTTATTTTGCGCCCATTCACCAGCAGCCCTATATGGTGAAAATGTTCGGTTACCAGCAGGGTGATTTCCCAGTAACGGAGGATTTGGGGAATAGAAGCCTGGCTTTGCCCTTTTCTGGCAGGATGTCCGAAGAAGAAGTTGTCACCGTTTGCCAGCAATTGGCGGAAGCGCTTGTTACGGCTAAAAAATAAACGGAACCCCTAAAAATTATGGAAAAAGTCTTTTATCCCCCACGTCGTACCGGGCTCCTCATCCAGGGTGCTTTGATCCTTGCATTGGCAGCTGCCGGGGGATATTTCTTTTACATGGCTACCCAGGATGCTTCGGGCTTGGATTTTTTATATCAAATGCTGATCGCCCTTGTCTTGTTTGCACCGCTGCCCTTGTTAGTCTATCGCCTGTACGCTTTGATGAACGGGCAATATGGTTTGCGGCGTGACGGCTTGATGATTCGTTGGGGATTGCGTCGTGAGGATATCCCTCTGAATACCGTCGAATGGATACGCCCTGCTTCCGATCTGGGCTTCAGACTGCCCTTGCCCTGGCTGCGTTTGCCAGGTTCAATCCTTGGGGCGCGCAAAGTGCCAGAATTGGGACAGGTGGAATATATCGCATCGGATACTGCCCATATGATTTTAGTGGCAACACCTGAAAAAGTGTTTGCAATTTCTCCCGAGCAGCCCAATCAATTTTTGGCTTTCTTTCGCCAGTTGAACGAATTGGGCAGCCTGTCACCCATCGAAGCGCAGTCCGTTTATCCCACCGTGTTGATTGGCCGCGTCTGGGAGGATCGCCTGGCGCGCATTTTGATCATTTCAGGTTTTGCCATTGGGTTGGTGCTTTTGATTGTGAATGCCATCGCGATACCCGGGTTGGATACGATCACCTGGACGGGCGGTGAAGGCGATGCGCCGGCGGAAAGATTGCTATTGTTATCTATATTAGACGGCATGATATGGTTGTTTAATCTTTTTGCAGGAATTTTTCTCTATCGTCGCGGCGATGACTTGGTGATTGGGGCATATGTACTGTGGGGAACCGCCGGGTTAGCCGGTGTTTTGTTACTCCTTGGGAGTCTGACCTTTATTTTCTAAAAACCTAACGACACGTTTTTATGGTTTGGAGTGATTCCATTTCATCAGGATTATTGTGGCAAAACTTTTACTGGGTTTATTGACGGCATCGGGCATTGCCACTATGGCATACCGTGTCCGGGTGCTGCTCCTGCTGACTTTCTTCAATTCTTCCAGTTTGCTCTCAAAACTCTTTGAAGGGAACAGCATCCGCTGTATCAACGCGACCTCAGGTGGTTAAATAACGATTGGGGAATGTCGCCTGCACAATCAGCGTGGGAATCTGTGGAATTTTATTGGCAGTCCTCTTAAGTTAATCGCTTAATAAAATTTTGACGCACCTTTACCTTTTCGGCACCAGTGCTGCAATGGCAACCAGGGTCTCGACGGCTTTCTCCATGGCGAATGTAGGGATAAACTCATACTTCCCGTGGAAATAATGACCGCCGGTAAAGATATTGGGGGTCGGTAGTCCCATGTATGCTAGGCGGCTGCCATCCGTCCCGCCGCGCACAGGGATGATTAAGGGAGTCACACCAACGGACTTGACCGCTTCGACCGCAATTTCCATGATTTCAGGATGGGGTTCTACCATCTCCCGCATGTTGTAATATTGATCTTCAAGCGTAAGCTCAATGACTTTGTCGCCATACTTCTCATTAATATAGTCCGCTGCTTTTTGGATCAGGCGTTTTTTTTCTTCAAACTTCTCACGGTCATGATCCCGGATGATGTAAGCCATTGCGGCTTCTTCAACGGTGCCGTTCAATTCGAACAGGTGATAAAAGCCCTCGTAATTTTCTGTAAATTCTGGGCGTTCAAACACGGGCAGTAATTCATTGAATTCCATGCCGATTAAAAGGGCATTGCGCATTTTCATCTTGGCTTTTCCAGGATGAACATTACGCCCATGGATGGTCAATTCTGCGCCAGCAGCGTTGAAGTTCTCATATTGCACTTCACCGATTTCGCCACCGTCAATCGTGTAGGCAAAATCGGCACCGAATTTCTCAACATCAAAATGGTCCACGCCGTGACCCACTTCCTCATCCGGGGTGAAACCAATTTTGATGGTGCCGTGTTCGACCTCAGGATGCGCCAGGAGGTATTCTACTGCGGTCATGATCTCGGCAATGCCCGCTTTATTATCTGCACCTAAAAGTGTGGTGCCGTCTGTCGTTATTAGTGTTTTCCCGACGTATTTTTTTAGCGCGG
>JAXHUT010000092.1:0-6161 GCA_034189405.1 Chloroflexota bacterium | reverse complement strand
CACATGGTCCCAAGAGCACCCCAGCCAATGGTCATAGTATTAAAGTCGTTTCTGGCGTAGTCCCCGCTGGTCAATAAGAGCGATTGGTGATGGAAGAGGTCGTGCGGTTTAATTTGTAAGTGTGCAACTTCGATAGGTTTTCTTTGCATATTTGCTCCTTTCATAATGATAGGATGATACCATTTTTAGCAAAATTTTTGGATAATATTTGACATTGCTCTTGCTGATAAATATCCTTATGTCGTCCTGTAAAATTCAGGATGATTCGCGGGAGATAATCGATGATCTCCCGGATCAATTATATTGCGAAAAAACGACTTTGTAGAATGCGAATATTTGTGCTGAGAAAAATGCGGCTTCGGGTATAATCGAGGCTATGATGACAGAAGAAAAGGATCGCATCATTGACAGTAAACCAAAGCCCGAAGATCATTTTGACCGCGCTTTACGCCCAAGCTATCTTAAAGAGATGATTGGGCAGGAACAAATCAAAGAAAACCTGAAAATTCTAATTGAAGCTGCGAAACTGCGTTCGGAAGCCCTGGACCATGTGCTGTTTTATGGCCCCCCCGGGCTGGGTAAGACCACCTTCGCGCATATCCTGGCAAATGAAATGGGGGTCAGCATCAAAGTGACCTCTGGACCGGCAATAGAACGGGCAGGTGACCTGGCTGCTATCCTGACCAACCTGCATGCCGGTGACATCTTATTCATAGATGAGATTCATCGCCTGGGGCGCGTTGTAGAAGAAGTGCTTTACCCGGCTATGGAAGATTTTTCGCTGGATATTGTGCTAGGGAAAGGCCCAGCAGCCCGCTCGATCCGATTGAAGCTGCCCCATTTTACCGTTGTTGGGGCGACGACCCGACTGGCTTTGGTAACATCGCCACTACGCGATCGATTTGGTGCAACCTATCGCTTGGATTACTACCGGATTGAGCCCTTGATAGAAATTGTGGAGCGCGGTGCCGGGCTGCTCAAAATCGACTTTAACAATGAGGGACTTGTTGAGATTGCTAAACGCGCCCGCGGTACGCCGCGGATTGCCTTAAGAATGCTGCGTCGTGTGCGGGATTACGCCCAGGTGCGAGCAGATGGAAGAATAACCGGGGAGGTGTCTCAGTCTGCGTTAGACCTGCTCAACATTGACGCGCAGGGTTTGGATGATCTTGACCGGCGAGTACTGTTATGTGTTATTGAAAAATATGATGGGGGGCCTGTTGGCTTGAATACGATCGCCGCTTCGGTAAGCGAAGAGCCAGACACCATTATGGATGTTGTAGAGCCGTATTTACTCCAATTAGGTTACTTGGAACGGACATCTCAGGGTCGCCAGGCTACACGCTATGCTTATAATCATCTTGGGATTGATTTTCGGGACAGCAATGCACAACAAAAGTTGTTCGGAGGGGGTTAAAATTCGATATGCGAACAACTGATTTTGATTATGATTTGCCCAAAGACCGTATTGCGCAAACACCGGTCACGCCCCGGCACGATTCACGTTTATTAGTGTTGAATCGAGAAGATGGATCTATTGAACACACCAGGTTTTGGGACGTTGATCGATATTTAAAACCAGGTGATTTGCTGGTGATCAATGAAACCCGGGTTATCCCGGCGCGTATTTATGCACATAAACAGCCGAGTGGCGGGAAAGCGGAATTGTTGTTATTGAAAAAGCAGGGGCTGAAAACATGGCGTGCTTTAGGTGGTGGGAAAGGCCTCAAGGTTGGACGAAAATTAACCATTGAAAATGGACTTGAAGCGGAAATTATTGAGGTGCTGGATGGATCAGAACGTGTGGTTCGTTTCAATCATCCAATTGAAGCTTACCTTGAACATGTAGGACACGTACCCTTGCCGCCTTATATTCATAAAAAGTTGGAAGACCCCGAGCGCTATCAGACGGTATATGCTAAAGACCCGGGTTCTGCTGCTGCACCAACGGCTGGATTGCACTTTACACCTGAATTGATGTCAAAGCTGGAACAAAAAGGAGTCCAATTTACTCGTTTGACGCTTCACGTTGGACTGGATACCTTTGCCCCGGTGACAGAATATGATCCCAACGATCATAGGATCCACACGGAATGGTGTCGGCTTGATACCGATGCCGCTGATCAAATTAATAATACGAAGGAAAAAGGGGGACGCATCATCGCGGTGGGCACAACCAGCGTTCGAACCCTCGAAACCGCGGCATTAAAAGCGCCTAAAGGCCAGCTAGTGCTGCCTTATTCCGGCCCCACCAATCTCTATATCCTCCCGGGTTTTGAGTTTAAGGTTGTTGAGGTTATGATTACCAATTTTCACCTGCCAAAATCAACATTATTAATGCTGGTTAGCGCCTTTGCCAACCGGGCGTTAATCCTTGAAACTTATCGTAAAGCTATAGAAGCAGCGTATCGCTTCTTTTCATTTGGCGATGCCATGTTGATTTTATAAGCTGATTTTGGTTTAATTATTGCATTTTTCTCTTTATCATTGTTAATATTTAATAGACTTCTTATAAAAAACAGTTACAATCTGCCCCATAAAATGCTATAATTCATATGTTCTAATTATTAGAGTGTTTGAAAGATTCACAAGGACAATAAAAACCATGATGCGATTTGATCGTTTTACAGAACGTGCCCAGGAAGCCGCCCAAAGGGCAGCTGAGATTATCCAAAGATATGGGCACAACCAGATTGATACTGAGCACATCCTGCTGGCGTTGATTGAACAACCCCAGGGTGTGATTTCCCAATTACTTGAAATCCTGAAAATTGACACGGAAAACTTTAAAGAACGCCTGGATTACATCCTGCGCACCAGCCCAAAAGCAAATATTTTCGGTGGCGGTTCTGGGCAAGTGTTTATTACCCCGCGAGTTAAGCGGATCATTGACCAGGCAAACCAGGAAGCCAACAAATTGAAGGATGAATATATCTCAACTGAGCACATTTTCCTGGCGATATTAGGCGAGCGCAACACCCCGGCAGCGAGATTGGTTGAAGATATTGGCATCACTCGCCAACGTGTGTTGGATGCGATTAAAGAATTACGAGGTGGTCAGAAAGTGAATGACCCTAAAGCGGAATCACGCTATCGTACCCTTGAAAAATACTCGCGAGACCTGACAACAATGGCACACGAGGGTAAATTAGACCCTGTAGTTGGCAGGGATGTAGAGATTTTGCGCTTGATTCAGATCCTTTGCCGAAGGACGAAAAACAACCCGGTGCTGATTGGTGAGGCTGGCGTTGGTAAGACGGCCATCGTTGAGGGCTTAAGCCAAAAAATCGCTACCAATGATGTGCCCGAAATATTGATGGGAAAGAAAGTGGTTTCCCTCGATTTGGGTGCGATGATTGCCGGGTCGCGGTTCAGGGGTGAATTCGAGGAACGTTTGAAGGCTGCTATCGAAGAAATCCAACGCTCGGAAGGTGAGATCATCCTGTTTATTGACGAGTTGCACACCGTTGTTGGTGCTGGTGCAGCACAGGGCGCGATGGACGCTTCCAGCATGCTCAAACCTGCATTAGCACGCGGTGAATTACAATGTGTCGGGGCAACGACTTTGGATGAATATCATAAGCACATTGAGAAGGATGCTGCCCTGGAACGCCGATTTGCCCCGATTTATGTTGAAGAGCCATCTGTTGAGGACACGATTGACATGCTGCGGGGCTTACGAGATCGGTACGAAGCCCATCACAAAGTGACCTTTTCTGATGCCGCATTGGTTGAGGCAGCAAAACTTTCTTCACGTTACGTGGCAGATCGCCGGCTGCCAGATAAAGCCATTGACTTAATCGATGAAGCCGCAGCTAAGCTGCGTGTGGCTTTATATTCTCTGCCTGATGAGCTCAAAAATTTGAAATCAGAAATTGATCGTTTGTTAAAGGAAGAAGAACACGCTGGGGTTGAGCGAGATTATGAACGCGCTGCCCAGATGAAATCGGAACGTCTGCGAATTGAAGAACAATTTAATCACGAGCGTGACGCCTGGGAACAGGAACACAAGTTGGACGAGGTGGTTGAGGTTAATGATATTGCTGAAGTTATCAACCAGTGGACGGGAATCCCGGTTTCGCAAATGATGGAAGATGAGAAAGATAAATTGCTCCATATGGAAGAGCGAATCCATGAACGTTTAATTGGCCAAAAAGAGGCTGTAGCTGCTATTGCCGACGCAATTCGACGTGCTCGCAGCGGTTTGAAGGATCCACGACGACCCATTGGTTCCTTTATCTTTATTGGTCCTTCCGGTGTGGGGAAGACCGAACTTGGTAAAGCCCTGGCTGAATTCATGTTTGATGATGAAGAAGCCATGGTGCGGATTGATATGAGTGAGTACCGGGAACAGCACACCGTTTCACGCTTGTTTGGTGCTCCTCCTGGTTATGTGGGTTACGAAGAAGGCGGTCAATTGACCGAAGCCGTAAGACGTCGACCCTACAGGGTGGTATTGTTTGATGAAATTGAAAAAGCGCACCCTGAGGTGTGGAATGCCCTATTGCAAATCCTGGATGACGGGCGTCTGACCGATGGACAGGGACGTGTGGTTGATTTCCGCAACACTGTTTTGATTATGACCAGCAACCTGGGTACAGAATATGTGAACAAGAGCGGTACCTTGGGGTTCTTGGGCGCACAAGACGATGGAGATAAAGCCAACCGTGAGAAGATTGAAAAAGCCTTGAAAGGCGCATTCCGTCCAGAATTTATAAACCGGATTGATGAGATTATCCTGTTCTCAGCGCTTTCAAAAGAGGATATGCTTGAGATTGTTGATCTCCAGATGAAAGATATCCAAAGCCGATTGGCTGAACATGGTCTGGAAGTTGAAATAACCGATGATGCCAGAACGTGGTTGGCAGAAAAGGGTTACGACCCTGCATTTGGTGCACGGCCTCTGAAACGCGCTTTACAAAAGCATGTCGAAAGCCCACTTTCGATCAGCCTACTTTCAAGTGAATTTGATCAAGGTGATATTGTCCTGGTCGATATTGTGGATGATGAGGTTGTCTTTAGCAAGAAAGAAGCTTTGGAAGTTCCAAAAATCGATAAGGCCGAGGTGAGCGGATAATTAAGGACTGATAAACTCAGGGGAATTAATAAAAAACGAAATGAACTATAGGTTTGTCCCAAAAATAAGGGATAGACCTGAGTAAACGTTCACGATGAGCTAGGTAATATCGGACAGGGGGGCAAGTCATTATACAAATATCCCTCTCCCTTGCCAAAGAGAGAGGGTGAGGGTTTCTGACGTCTAAACCGAATGACTTTGAAATGCTATAATTTTGGCGGACTGAAGTCCACACTCCTGGAAAAAAAGATATTTTGGCGCATTGTTACGAGACTTTACCCCCCTAACCCCCCGCAGGCAGGGGGAACTTTTGTATTAAGAACCCTCTCCCTCGTCAAAGGGAGAGGGTAAGGGTTTCTGACGTCTAAACCGAATGACTTTGAAATGCTATAATTTTGCGGACTGAAGTCCGCACTCCTGGGAAAAAAGATATTTTGGCGCACTGTTACGAGACTTTACCCCCCTAACCCCCCGCAGGCAGGAGGAACTTTTGTATTAAGAGCCCTCTTCCTTTGTTGCTAAGGCTATAAAATCTGTTCGTAATGACATAAGGTTTACTTCTTTCCAGGGCATTAGTGGTCTCCTTTTCAAAACCATTTATGCCCTTATTCTACAGAAAACTGTTACCTATGTCTCCGAACATGTGTTACCCATCTCTCCGGTCTATACACCTAGCCAAAGGGAGAGGGCAGGGTAAGGGTTTCTGTTAATCTTGAGAGTACAATCAGGGTTACGTCATCCAGGCGCGGTGCGCTGCCGATAAAACCCTGAACCTTTTCAAGGATATAATTTCGATAGGTCTTTGCTGAAGTACTGAAACCCTTATGAAGGATTTCCTTTAGACGATCATTTCCAAAGAATAATCCGGATTTATTTTGCGCTTCCGGAATGCCGTCTGTATAAAGGATGAGCACCTCACCTGGATTAATGCGGACCTCTTTTTCTTCCCAGGCGACATCTTCAAATAGACCAACCAGGGTTCCGGTTTTGTCAAGCTTGTCAAAGGTCACTTTATCATCGGTTTTCCTGAGGATAAAGGGAGGGTTATGGCCTGCATTGACATATTTAAAGGTCCCTTTCTCAG
>JAXHUT010000091.1:0-3558 GCA_034189405.1 Chloroflexota bacterium | reverse complement strand
TTTCAGGGCGACGTAGCCAAGTTGGTAAGGCAAGGGTCTGCAAAACCCCCATCACGGGTTCGAGTCCCGTCGTCGCCTCTAGTATAGAAAAACACCCCCTCACCGGGGGTGTTTTTAGATCACGGATTCTCAACTCAACTCAAAACGTGTTATCTACGAAAAAGACACTAGAAGCAAATGACTTTGGCGTGAGGGGCCCTGCCCTGTTTAGGGTTAGATTTAGAGAGAAAGAGGTGAGGATTTACCTCTCAATACTTAGTAGTGATAAAAAATATCCTTGGAGATCAAATTTTAATGATCGGCAAAGGCCTCACGCCTTTGGGAGAGACTTTTTTTATGGGGTGATATGGTCATATCATCTTCTAGGTTAATAATAGTTGCTGCTGCAATGAAACTAAAGTTTTTATACGCTCATGGTTGAATCAGTATGGAGGAACGTCGTGACGAAGCAATGACAATAGATTGAAAAACGAGACTGCTTCACTTCGCAGTAACAGCGGATATTTTTTGTTTGAAACCTACCGCTTTTGACGGATTGTAAATCCCTGAGGATCTTAATCAATAATTTTTATGTACGAAATATCCATGAGTCATTATCCCAAAATCTCATATTATGATCTTGATTTGAGAAGTTTGACGTATAGGATTGGCGAAGGCGCGAAAAGAATCACCATTGCCCAGTAAGCAAAGGGATGGGCAGCCCAGGCACCGCTGGGGAAGGTGCCTGCTGCAAAGATAACGGCACCGGATATAAAAATTGTTAAAGAAAGGATGCCTAATAAGCGCGGGTGTTTCCTTGTCGAAATCGTTTGATAACTATAAAAGATCCCTAAGAAAATACCGAGGAGATCCATTCCAGCCAGGCCGAGCATAAAAGGCATGGTTTGTTCCTGCCAGCCGCCAGCTGGGGGGAGAATGGGGAAGGGGGCTGGATCACCCTGGAGGAGCATGAATCCTGCACGGATCAATACCAGCAGGTGCAAGCTTTGGAGTAAGCCGTAATAGGCAATTAAAAATTTTAGCTGTTTTGAAATGTTATCTTTCATGATTGTCTTTCAATTCAAATTTGGTTTGATCAAAGAACACTAAACAGGTTTTTCAGGGTTATTTGTTGAGATGATCTGCACAGTTAATTTTTGCGAAGGGCAAAGCTAAGCCAATCGGCATCGGTGATTCTCTCAATGACTGTGAAACCCGCCCCCTGGGCTGCCTCAAGGACGTCTTTTTCCTGGTGATCCAGAATGCCTGAAAGGAGGAGGGTGCCGCTTTCTGTTAGGATTTTTCCCAAGCCTTGATCAAAAAATTGAATGATGATCTGGGCAAGAATGTTGACCATTACCAGCGACGCCTGCCGAAGGCTAAATTGCCCGGATAGAATCTCTTCAATAGACCCTTTTCCCAGCTCGAGATCACCTGGGGAGATCTGGTTTAGTTTAGCGTTTTCAAGTGTGGATGTGATCGCCTGTTTGTCTGTATCCACTGCAATGACATGGTTTGCACCCATTTTGAGTGCGGCAATGGAAAGAATGCCTGAACCACAGCCAACATCAATTACAACCATCCCCGGTTGAAGGGTCTTTTCTAATAATCGCAAGCAAAGTTGGGTTGAGGGATGGGTTCCAGTGCCAAAAGCCATAGCCGGGTTGATGCGGATTACCTGGCGTGTTTCTTCATCTTGAGGTTCTTGCCAGGCGGGAATTACCAGCAATGTTTCACCCAGGGGAATGGGGTTGTAATGTTCCTTCCAGGCAGCCATCCAATTTTGGTCTTTGATCAGGGTGTATTCGGGCTGCGGAATTGGGCTAATCTGGCTGAGGTGCCAGAATGCTTGTTCAATCGCTTGTGTTTTTGTTTCCAGGCTTTCATCCACCTCCAGGTAACCTGAAACGAGGACCTCCCCCGTGGGTTCATTTTCCTGGGTGTGGGGGTTAAATTGGGTAACGCTTTCCACCACAACGCCGTCAGAAATAAAACGCCCCAGCACTTCTGCCAGGGCTTCTGCAAGTTCGCCGTCAGATTGTATTTTTACTTGCATCCAATGGGTTTTATCTTCGGAGTCAACCACCGAAGACCTCTCTTAGTTTATCAAAAAAACTTTGTTCCTGAATTTTTATATCAGGGTCCATTGTTTTCGCCAGGGATTCAAATAATTCGCGCTGTTCGGACGTTAATCGATTGGGCACCTGTAAGGAGACCGTGACCAGTTGATCCCCTTTACCGCTGCCACGCAAATGAGGAATACCCTGATTCCGTAAGCGGAAAATTTTCCCCGGCTGCGTTCCTGGTGGAATGCGTAAATCAACATCTCCGTTTAAAGTTGGGACACGGATTTCGTCGCCAAGGACAGCCTGGGCAATATTGATATCCAAATCGAGGAGGATATCGTCACCTTGCCTTCGAAAGAAGGGGTGTCTTTCGACCTCGATTTCAAGATAGAAATTACCGGATGGGCCGCCGTTAATTCCAGGTTGTCCTTCCCCAGCAAGGCGAATTTGAACGCCATTTGAAACACCGGCTGGGATAGTGACCATTTTGGAGATTGTTTTTCGTTCAAGCCCGCGGCCGTTACATGTCGGGCAGGGTGTGTCGATGACCTCACCACGTCCGTTGCAGCGGGGACAGGTAACGACCTGCACCATTGATCCCAGCAATGTTTGGTGAACCTGGCGAACTTCTCCCTGACCATTGCAATTTGGGCAGGTGCGAGGCGAGGAGCCCGGTTTTGCCCCTGATCCGTTGCAAGTGTGACATTCTTCGTCCCGTGTGATTTGAATTTCTTTTTCAACGCCAAAAGCGGCTTCTTCAAAACTTAGCCTGACCTTGCTTGTAAGGTCAGCTCCCCGTTTGGGGGCATGGCGTGACCGCCGTCCTCCCATACCGCCAAATCCACCGAAACCAAAGATGCCTTCTAAAATATCAGACAGGTCAATGTTGCTAAAGTCGGGCATACCCTGGGTGTTAACCCCCGCGTGCCCATATCGATCATAAGCCGCGCGCTTTTCACCGTCTGAAAGGACAGCATAAGCTTCGTTGATTTCTTTGAATTTTTCTTCTGCATCCGAATGATCGCTGACATCCGGATGATACTGGCGCGCCATGTTTCTGAAGGCAGATTTTAATTCGTCTTCGCTTGCATCTCGAGAGACACCCAGTACTTCATAATAGTCACGTTTTGCCATAATTTTATAATACTTGTCTTTTCAACGGGTTTTTCTGCATTATTCTAAATCCGAAAAAGCTTACTCAGATTTGAGAGAGCTGTCAAATCACCGTTTTAGTTATTATTCTTGACCAGGTGTCTGGTATATAACCCGGACACCTGTGTATTTATTTGTCAGCAAGCTTATTTCAAACTTGTTTAAACTCTCCGTCGACGACATCTTCATCGTTTCCCGGACCTTCGTCAGGAGATTTACCATCGGACGCATCGGGTTCAGTTGTTTCGCCTTGTTCCTGCTGCGATTGATAGGCTGCGCTGCCAAGCTGTTGGAGAACTTCTGCTAAGGCATCTGTAGCTGAGTTGATTGCATTGATATCCTCACCATCCTTGACCTCGCG
>JAXHUT010000090.1:0-2687 GCA_034189405.1 Chloroflexota bacterium | reverse complement strand
CTGGCGGCACCCTTCCCCACCATTATGGATGATCTTTCCTCGGAGCAATTCAAACAATTATGGCAGGGTGGATGGGGATGGGATGCACCAGCCTCCGCAACCCCCCCCACCAATCTCTCAGCTGTCCCGGGATGAATATGAGCAATTAAGAGCCGAGTTGTTGAGCGAACTACCCTTTAGCAAACTGTATGTCCCCGAAACAATTGCTGGGGTTATGAAAGATTTTTGGGGTTACCCAGATCAAACATTGGTAAAAATCGTAGAAACCATTCCCGATCCCGACACCCTTTGGGAGGAGAGAGCCTGGGTAATCATCCCCTTTGACAATTTACACCCGAAGCTGAAGGTTATCAGCATTGATGGCGAATCTCCCCTATTTAAGGACTTCCAACCTTCAGATTATCCCCTCAACATACAATACCAGCTTATCAAAGAACAGCGTTTAGACCTATCTTTCAACGCACAGGATTTAGACACTATCATCTCAGCTATTGAAACCACAAACCGTGACCCGGATAAAATGACCACCCTGATCATGACCGGTGTAACTGCCCTGGTGAGGGCAACCGCCTACCGGATGGAAATGTACGGGGTACAGTATCCAGGAGAAGAGATTGCACATTGGTTGAGGGAAGCGGATATCACCCACATCAGCAATGAGGTGTCATTTTATGAGAATTGTCCCTTCCCAGATCCCCATAACCGGATGTTGTTTTTTTGCAGCAATCCTGATTACATTGAGCTCTTTGAATTCGTAGGGGCGGACATCATCGAGCTTACCGGAAACCACAATAACGATGCTTTGTACGTTTATGGTGAGGATGTTATCCCCTTCACTTTAGATCTCTATGAGCAATATGATTTGAAAACCTACGGTGGCGGGCGCAACCTGGAAGAAGCAAAAACACCCGCGATCATGACCCACAACGGCAACCAAATTGCCTTCATTGGATGTAATGCCCCGGGCCCGGATTTTGCATGGGCGACGGACGAAGGGGGCGGCGCGGCACCTTGTGGGGATTATCAATGGATGATCGATAAAATCAAACAACTCCGCATGGAAGGCATCTTGCCTATTGCAACCCTGCAATATTATGAAGATTATTACAATTACCCTGAATCACATCACATCCGGGATTTCAATCCGCTTGCGGAGGCAGGCGCGGTGATCGTCAACGGCAGCCAGGCGCACCGCCCCAAAGGCATGGCTTTTGAGGGTGGTGCTTTCGTTGATTATGGGTTGGGTAATCTATTTTTTGACCAGATGGGAGTCACTATCAATGGTGAAAACATCCAGCAAACAAGCTGGGAAATTATACAACGTCACACAATCTACGATGGTCGTTTATTGAGCACAGAACTGCTCACAGCAAAACTACAAGATTATGCCCAGCCCCGTCCCATGACAGACCGTGAGCGAGCAGTATTCTTAGAAGAACTTTTCTCAGCAAGCGGTTGGATTTCGCAATAAAAATCAGCAAGAGGATTGTCTAAGCTTTAAGGAAAAAACATGGTCTCAATCGCAGAGTTTTCAAAAAATCCAAAATATACGATTAAGGTTGTCAGCGAACGAAGCGGTGTCCGCGCAGTCACCTTGCGCGCCTGGGAAAGGCGTTATGACTTGTTGGAACCAGAACGTCTTGATAATAATTACCGGTTGTATTCAGAAAGGGATATCGAGGTCATTCGCTGGATCACCAACCGCCTTGACGATGGACTATCTATCAGTAATGCTGTTCGAGAATATAAAAACCTGCAGGAAAATGATATTTGGCCGGATGCACTTCCTTCGATTTTGCCCCATGAACCTTCTGAAAAGCCAGATCACGCGCCGGATGTTTACGCCAAAAAATTATTTACCGCACTGACCACCCGAAATGAAACTGAAGCAAAACAAATTATCGATTCTGTTCAGCGTATGTTCGCTTTAAAAGTAATCTTCTTTGATATCCTTTCACCTTGCCTCTATGAAATTGGGGAAGCCTGGTACCGTGGTGAAATCCGCATAGCCATAGAACATTATGCTTCCGCTTTTATCCGCGGCATTTTATTAAACTTATTACGATCCTTCCCGATCTACAACGCAGCACCCATCCTCCTGGTCGGCTGTGGTCCAGAAGAATTCCACGAGATCGCCTCATTAATGCTGTCCGTTTTATTACGTCGTGAAGGTTACCAGGTCGAGTTTTTAGGCCAGGATTTACCAATTGATGATCTGGTATTTTATGCAGAAGACACCGGTGCAGATATGATCGTTTTATCTATCAGCTCCGAATTGAGCGCTCGTCCGCTCTACAAAATGCAAGCCATGCTGGATGAACTTCCCAAGAAACCCAAACTCGGTTTTGGTGGGCGTTATTTCAACGAAAACATGAATGCGCGAAAAGAATTAGAAGGGGTTTTTCTTGGAGAAACCCTGGATGAGGGAGTCCAACACGTCCACGATATCCTGGACTGAACAGCGCTTTCTGTTTCTTCTTTCAGGTTGATAATATGGAGTTATAATCGGCGATTGCGCCTGACAATGGCATCTGTCATCCTTGCAACCCGGGTCATAACCCCAACATCATGCACTCGAACGATATCTGCACCGCGATCAATGGCTAAGGCAACTGCCGCAGCGGTGCCCTCAATGCGCGCATCAGGTGGAAGATCAAGGGTATAACCAATGAATGATTTGCGTGACG
>JAXHUT010000009.1:0-7110 GCA_034189405.1 Chloroflexota bacterium | reverse complement strand
GATCCAAAATACATTCTGACGGAACGAGGTGTAGGCTATCGCTTTGTTGATTACAGGCGAGATGAGACCCCTTAAAGAAGGGTAAAAGAATGACAAAAAAGACAATTTTATTAGTAGACGATCACGAAGTTGTTCGGATTGGATTGAAATCCTTATTAGAACACAACGACCAGTTTGAGGTTGTTGCTGAAGCTGGAACGGCAAAAGAAGCTATTGAGATGGTTGAAAAGCACCATCCAGATGTTGTTTTGATGGATATTCGTCTGCCAGGACCATCTGGTATTGAGGCAACTGAAGAGATTACAAAGCGATGGCCAGATGTGCGTGTTGTGGTTCTCACATCTTACGCAGAGGATGACATGTTGTTTTCCGCAATAAAGGTAGGGGCTAGCGGCTATGTCCTTAAGCAGATTGGTGCAGAAGGTTTAATTGCTGCGATTGAAGCAGCCTGTCGAGGTGAGGCTTTGCTTGACCCAGCGGTTACGCAACGCGTTTTTCAAGAAGTGCGCCGTGTCGTTGAGGAAGAAGAAGCAGTTGCATTTGCTAAACTGAGCCAGCAGGAAAAATTTATCCTTGCCCTGGTCTCTGAAGGAAAGACAAATCGGGAAATTGCAGAAGCCTTGTTTTTAGGGGAAGGCACTGTGAGAAATTATGTGAGCAGCATTCTAGCAAAGCTCAATGTCAGCAATCGGGCAGAGGCAGCAGCTTACGCTGTTGCGCACAACCTGAAAGAATACGTTGATAGGTAAGACCTATTAACCAAATGTATTGAAAAACAAAAGACGGCCTTGATAGATGGTAGCTGGTGGTTTGTAGATCAAAGCTCAAAGCTGAAAGTTGAAAGGATGGTGCTCCAAGCTATTAATATGAAGGATAAAAGATAAAATCGTCATCTCATTCTTCATATTTTTTGTAATCAGGGATCAGTCACCAGGTATTTGGGTATTAGGCACAAGCTCCAGTAGTTGACAACTCGTAGCGCAGGAGCGCAACGCACCCAAAGATTCACATTTGCTCCAAATGGCTTCGGCGTTAAAGTAAGTCTTGTCCCTCATCAGATTCATGTTTTTTTATGGTAGCGCGTTTAAATTTGGTTTAAACAGAGTCATGGCGTTGGTGTAGGTCGTTTTTGCAACGAGCTCAAGGGGGATATTATGTAAGCGAGCAATTTCCCCGGCGATTATTGGGATGTAAGCGGGCTCGTTTCGCTTGCCGCGATGAGGATGGGGTGCCAGGAAGGGCGCATCTGTTTCAAGCAGTAAGTGATCGAGGGGAAGCGCGCTGGTGATGGATTTACGATCCGGGGCGTTGTTGAAGGTAACCGGTCCTGATATCCCAATATAAAAATTCATTTCAATGGCATTTTCTGCGGTTTCGAGATCCCCACTGTAGCTGTGCAGAACGCCAGGGTGGTTGGCAAGCGGGTTGTTTGAACCTTTTAATCCTTCAACCCAGTCTCTTAATATTTCAAGCAAATCTTTTGTGGATTCACGGTTGTGGATGACAACGGGTAAGCCCCTTTCTTCAGCCAGGGATAATTGTGCTTGAAACATTTTACGCTGCTGTTCATGCGGGGTATGCTCTCGATAATAATCCAATCCAATTTCACCAATGGCAACGACCTCAGGTTTTAACGATATTTCTTGTAATTTTTCAAGAAGATCCGCCGACCAGGGTTTACCATAATTGGGATGGATACCAACAGCCGCATTAATCTTTCCGGGGAATTGTTTCGCCAATGCGATAGCAGAATTACTCGTCGCTATGTCAATGCCCGGGTTCAGCAGCCATACCAAACCAACCTCCCAGGCGTTATCCAGGACTTGTTCGCGGTCTTCATCAAATCGATCAAAATCAAGATGACAATGGGTGTCTGTGAAAGGGATCATAAAATGCATCCTCCAATGTTTGTTAATCCACATCAATTATAGCAGGCGAATGGGTTTGCATAAGGTAAAATTGACTCCATGAATGCAAAACACCATGTTTATGTGGCAATGAGCGGGGGTGTGGATAGCGCTGTCGCTGCTGCAAAATTATTAGAGCAGGGTTATGCGGTAACGGGCATTCACATGCAGACCTGGCAGGATCCAAAATGGCAGGCTCAGATCAAAGATTTACCCCCACCCGGAAAAATCGCTGAAACTTCAGCAAATGCGCTTGGTATTCCTTTCGTGCTTCTCGATATACGTGAAAAGTTTTACCAATCGGTCGTGAAAAGATTTTTACACCAGTATTTAAACGGGTTGACACCCAATCCATGTCTGTTCTGTAATCCCCAGGTTAAATGGGGCATTTTACAATCTTATGGGTTGGAACAAGGGGCTGATTATTTTGCTACGGGTCACTATGCACGCATCGAGTGGCTTTCCTCAAGGAAAGTGCGGCTCTTACGAGGGGTGGATCAGACGAAAGATCAGTCCTACGTCCTTTCGATGCTTTCACAATTTCAGCTCAGTCACAGTTTATTACCCCTGGGCGATATGACGAAGGAAGCAGTACGAGCACAAGCGCGGGCTTTGTCTCTGCCGGTTGCTGATCAGCAGGACAGCCAAGATTTGTGTTTTCTGGGTAATATAGATTATCGAGACTTTCTTCTTCGTTTTTCCCCGGAGTCCTTTGAACGAGGTGAGATCATTGACACCCAAGGTCGTGTGTTGGGGGAACACGGGGGTTTGGCGCTTTACACCATTGGTCAGCGGAAAGGCATTCGTATAGCGGCAGCAGAACCTTATTTTGTGATTGATAAAGATGTTGAAAACAATCGATTGGTGGTTGGCTTTGCTGAACAGACTGGTAAGAAGATTTTACTTGCAGACCACCCCAGGTGGATTTCAGGAACAGCCCCTGAGGTGGGTCGGGTATATGAGGTGATGATCCGGTATCGGGCTAAGCGGGAACCAGCTGTATTGGTCATGGTCACAGAAGCGCAATTTCGGTTAGAATTCAAGAAACCCTTACGTGGTATTACACCTGGGCAGGTCGCGGTTTTATATCGGGGCGAGGAATGCCTGGGTGGTGGTATTATCCAGAGCTTTGCATGACTTGGGTTATGCATGAAATGAAGGAGGCATAGGTTAATGACTTTTCCAGCAATGGTATTCTCATTTTTTATTGCAACAATGCTCGGCAGCCTTTTGCATTTTTGGCGGGGTGGAAGTTTAGGTCGCCTGGCGTTATATTTGGTATTTAGCTGCATCGGCTTTTTTGCCGGTCATTTTTTGGCAGGGGCTCTCGAGATTGAATTTCTTGACGTTGGGACCATTCACCTAGGGATGGGGATATTAGGTTCATTGTTATTATTAGGGCTTATTTATTGGCTGAGCCAGGTTGATCTAGAAAATGAATAGGAGACGAATTAAATGAATTTCAGAATAGAAGCTTTGTTATCTGCCCGATTGTTTTTAAGACCAGAACTTGCAGGGGATAGAATTTATTTTATATCCAACATGAGCGGGCACAATAGTTTGTATGTAATGGATCACGGCGGCAGCGTACCTGAGCCTTTATTGCCGCCAAATATTGTGCTGCAGAATCCGCACTTGATTGGCGGCGGCTCCTTTGTTGTTCTGAAGGATTTGGAAAAAATTTTAGTGATGATCGATCATGATGGTGATGAAAATTATTTACCGATGATGATCCCGATCACCGGTGGTTTCCCGCAGCCAGCCTTTGATAACTTTTTTGAAAATACACGCTGTCATCTTGTCGAGGTGGATACTCGTAAAAACCTTTGCATCATTGTTGCTGAATCACGCGAAGAAGGGATACTGCGGACTTACCTTTGCCATTTTGACACCAATGAAGTTGAGGAGATTTATGCCAGCCCTTACGGTGGTTACCCTGCGGCAATCAGTGAGGATGCTTCTCGCATTGTCCTTGTTGAGGGTTACTTGATGGGGGATACCGTTGCCTACTTGTGGGAAAGGGGCTTGGGAATCAAAAGACTTTATGGCAAACCACTTGAAGATCGTGAGGAGGGCGAGGAAGTTCCTCTGATCGCCTTTGGTGCTGGATTCTTCACAAAGGATAGCCAGGGTTTTGTGTTTTCTAACGCAATATTTCAAGACACTTATGGACTGGGTTACCTTTCTCTGGATGCGCCGGATCAGGTCGTTGAAGTCCCTTTTATGGATTTGGCGCACAGTGGTGTGGGTGAATTTGATGGTTTGGAACGTCTGGAAAACGGCCGTTATTTGTTGAAATTTAATATTGACGGCGCCAGTTGGGCATATGAGGCGGAGTATGACGTTGAACAAAAGGTGATGCGGGCGGTCAATATCTTGGTTGGTAAGGGACATCTTTCAGAAGGTGTTCTAGAAGCCATTAAATATGATGAAGACACCGATACATTTGCACTTGCATTTTCAACGGCTGTGTCGCCTACCCAGATTTACACAATTGAGGGCAAAGATCGGGACAGGATTGTACAGCATACCCATGAATCAATCCTTGGCATTCCTCAGTCATTGCTCTCACCGGGAGAAGATTTCTCGTACACAAGTTTTGACGGATTGAGGGTATCCTCCAGGCTTTATATGCCGTCATCTGAATTAGGCTTTGAGGGTAAAAGACCTGTGATTTATTATTTACATGGTGGACCACAGGGACAGGAACGCCCGGATTTCTCATGGTTTTCGATGCCCTTGATCCAGTTCCTAACATTACAAGGTTTTGCGGTTTTTGTACCCAATGTTCGGGGAAGCACCGGTTATGGTTTGCGTTATACCAAACATGTTGACCAAGATTGGGGCGGCCAGGACCGTTTGGATCATGTTCATGCAATGAAAGAAGTCTTACCCAAGGATGATCGCCTGGATGTTTCTCGTGCTGGCGTGGTGGGCCGTTCTTACGGCGGATACATGACATTAACCCTGGCAGGTCGCCATCCCGATTTGTGGGCTGCCGCTGTTGATATGTTTGGCCCATATGACCTGCTGACTTTCCTTGAACGGATTCCACCCACCTGGAAGCCTTACTTCTATGTGGCTTTGGGTAATCCTGAAAACCCAGAAGATGTCAAGTTCCTTAAAGAGCGATCACCTAAAACCTATATTGAGAACATTGATTTTCCGATGCTGGTGATCCAGGGGCGAAATGATCCCCGGGTTGTTGCAGAGGAATCTGAAGACCTTGTCAAGCATCTTCAGGATATTGGTAAAGATGTTGAGATTTTATTGTTTGAGAATGAAGGTCACGGTGTAGAAAAATATGAGAACAAAGTGACTTGTTACAACAGAATCACTGATTTTTTCAAGGAGACATTAAAACCCTAAAAAGAACCTGGCGTGATATGAATATAAATTCAATTAAATTTAAGATAAGAATTGAAGACATTGAACCACAGATTTATCGGCGAGTCCTTGTTTCAGCGCAATTTTCGCTGCTTGATTTACACCATATCATTCAAATAAGTTTTGGTTGGGAAGACCAGCATCTTTTTGTTTTCAATATTGGCGATATGCGATTTGTTAATACAATCGATTGGGAAGAAGATGCTTTCCGTTATCAAGATGCGAACAAGGCGCGACTATCCGAATTAATCCCGAAACATATTCCTGTTGGTGGTAAGTTTACCTATGTTTATGATTTGGGGGATGGTTGGCAGCATGAGATTCTCGTTGAAGATGTAGAAAGCAGTGATGAGGATTTGGAAATTCCGATTTGTTTTGATGGGCGTCGTTCTGCCCCTCCTGAAGATTTTGGTGGTCCTTTTCTATATCACGAGTATTGCGAGAGCCTCGAGGGTCCGGGAGAATCAAAATTTGATGATTCGTTTGTTTACTTTCCGAAAGGATTTGATCCGGAGAAATTCGAAATTAAGGCGATTGAGCGAAAACTAATTCGGAATTTTCGGAAAGAGGATGACGAGGAAAAGTCTTCATGGTCGATAGAGATTCAAGATTTCAACCCGATCAGTGATTTTGGCAGGGATTGGGCAAAAAAAATTTCACCAAAGTACAGCGTTTTTGCTGAATCGCTGCCCTTTCGGCAGGATTTGGTTACAATGTTAACCTATCTAAAGGAAAATAGAGTCAAGGGGACTCAAGCCACCGGTAATTTCCCTTTAAAACACATTCGAAAGATGACTGCCCAATTTGTCAATCCACCCGAGTTAGACCAAAAAATTGGCGATAAGCTATATAAATTGCGAACAGAAGATGAGGTTCCCTATTTGGTCTTTCTTCATAATTTCGCCAACGTCGTTCAGTTAATCCTCGGTGGTGAAGGTTTGCAATGGCAGGTTTCTTATGTTGGCGTAAGATTTTTGGAACATAAACCTGAGGAACAGATCTGGTTTATGTGCAAAAATTGGTTCCAACGATTTAATTGGTTTTACTGGCATTTCTGGGATGATTACGATGGCTTGATTGAGCTTTATAAATTTAAAAGAATCATCACTGAATGCTTATTGTCTTATCCTACAAATAAAGCTATCAACATCCAAGAATTGATTGCTGATCTTGATGAGAAATCACCAAACTGGATTCATTCACGAAGAAAAGATTACCAATTAAATCATAAAAAGCATTTCTTGATCCATGTCGTTGTTGATCCGCTGGAAAAGTTGGGGATCATTCGAGTGGAAAGAGAGGATGATCTTGATTCACCAAGAGATTTTGTTGATGATTTTCAGGTGACTGATTTTGGCAAAAGTATTATCAAAAGTTTTTAGATTGTAATTTAATAAAGGATCCTGCCGACAAATTTTCTCATTATAAAAACGAGAAGGCCTATGTGCAGGTTTTCCTTTTTATGAGTTTTTTTGGAAAACATATAAGAGTGGCAAAAAAATTGGGAACACTGGATAATGTGATGACCTGGAAAAATTATGAGGCGGTTGCCCAAGATGGTGACCTGGTGCAACTCCTGGGCCGCCGCCATAAAAGCCAATTTATTATCTTGAAAGCGGGAGACGTTTTCCAAACCCATCGGGGAGAGATACTGCATAATGAAATTATTGGAAAGCCCTGGGGGAGTAGGCTTTACAGTCATACGGGCAGCCCCTTCTTTTTGGCTAGATGACGGATGGATCTGTCAGATCGATGGATGATGTACGTGGTACGATTCTTGGCAAGCTTAGGGAGAAGCGTGAACGAGATAATAAAC
>JAXHUT010000089.1:0-2716 GCA_034189405.1 Chloroflexota bacterium | reverse complement strand
TTGCCCTATTTGGTCAAGAAATCCTCCCTCTCAAATTAGGCAGCCTGAAGGCTGCACTCCACGATGTGGAACGTTCTTTGCAATCTCCGGAGTGCGGGCCCTGCCTGGAGTACAACGAAACACCTTTAGGTGCAGATCTTGAAAAGCGTGAGGGTCAGCCCGCAGAAACCTATATGAGGTGAGGGTACCCGTCCCTGGCATCTTTTTTTGTAGAAGGGCTGAGCGCTTTGGCAGCCCCAGAGTGGCAGTAATCTACAGACTTTTAGTGCACCCAACGCTGACTGCAAAGAGAGTAGTTTTATGTGAGAGATACAATTATGTCCTTTAGACTTCTATTTCACCAGCATTTAAATTGCCTGGAATGCCCGTAGCTTCATGCTTTTTATATTACAATTACTTTCACTCAATAAACACTTAAGGAATTGAACAATGCCAAAAGAAAACGAAGAGCCAGAAAAGACTGAAGAGGAAAAGACCCCCATAACTTCAGTAGAAGAAACAACATCACAAACCACACACAGCATCAATTTTAACGGCGAAAAAATGGATTATACTGTCACCACCGGTACTATTGTGCTGAAGGAAGAGGATCTTGATAAAGGTGAAAAACAAAAAGCGAGCATTTTTTATATCGCCTACATCAAGGATGGTGGTAAAACGGACCGTCCTGTAACATTTTCGTTCAACGGCGGCCCTGGATCATCATCGGTATGGATGCATTTAGGTCTGCTGGGTCCTAAACGAGTCAAGATGGATGAAGACGGTCAACCCTTTGGTCCCCCTTATCAACTGGTTGACAATGAATTTTCGCTGTTCGATAAATCTGACCTGGTCTTCATTGACCCCGTCAGTACAGGCTACAGCCGGCCTGTACCGAAAGAAAAACCCGACCAATTCCATAGTGTTAAAAAGGATGTTGAAACGGTTGGCGAATTTATCCGAGTGTGGACAACCCGAAACAGACGCTGGACCTCCCCAAAATTCATTATTGGGGAAAGCTATGGCACCACCCGCGCGGGCGGCCTTGCAGGATACTTACACCAGCGGCATGGCATGTATTTGAATGGCATTATGTTTGTCTCCTCGATTCTAAATTTCATAACTGCCAGGTTCAATGAAGGAAATGATCTGCCCTTCATCTTGTTCCTCCCCAGTTACACTGCCACCGCATGGTATCATGGGAAACTTCCCGGTGACCTGCAAAAAGATTTACAATTAGCTTTGAAGGCGTCGCGTGAATTTGCGCTGAATGAATACACACTGGCGCTAATGAAAGGTAATGGCTTACAAGGTGAAGAACGCGAGAATATTATCCATCAATTAATGCGTCTGACTGGTTTATCACGACAATATATTGAGGGAACAAATCTGCGTATCAACATTCATCGTTTTTGCAAGGAACTACTGCGTGACCAGGGGTTGACAATTGGACGATTGGACAGCCGTTACAAAGGTTTTGACAGGGATACAGTCGGTGAAACCCATGAAATTGATCCCAGTTATGCGGCAATTTTGGGACCCTATACAGCAACAATGTATGACTACCTACGTCGTGAATTAAATTATGAAACCGATTTACCCTATGAAATCCTTAAATCCCTGTACCAATCCTGGAAGTATGAAAATTACCAGAATCAATATGTGAATACTGCAGAGGACCTTCGCTTAGGATTTCAACTTCACCCGGGTCTTAAGGCTATCGTTTGCAATGGGTATTTTGATCTTGCCACACCTTTCTTAGCAACGGAATATACTTTCAATCACATTCCTTTGCCAAAAGAACAGCAAGAAAACATACAAATGACGTATTACGAAGCCGGGCATATGATGTATTCGCACAAGCCCTCTTTGAAGAAGCTATCGGAAGACTTGCATACGTTCATTAATAATTCAATTTGATGTAAACATGTCGGTTTATTGAAGTATCATAAAGCTGTACTCACTATCTAGAATATTATTATGTCAATATCTATTGTCATTCGTGCGAGAAATGAAGAAAAACACATCGGTCGTCTCCTTCATGGAATAACACAACAGACCATCAAGGATACTGAAATCATACTTGTCGATTCAGGATCAACGGATGGGACGCTGGCGGTTGCGTCTCAATTCCCAGTGAAAATTGTTCATATTCATCCAAAGGATTTTACTTTTGGGCGATCATTGAATCGTGGGATAGCTGCAGCTTCCGGCGAAATTATCGTCATCATAAGCGCACATTGTTTTCCTGTTTATCCCGACTGGCTGGAGCAGCTAACCCATCCTTTAAAGGATGAGGATTACGCCATAAGCTATGGTAAACAGCGCGGTGGTGAGAGCAACCACTTCTCAGAACATCAAATATTTCATAAATATTTTCCAGAAAACTCGGTTAAAAAGCAGGGGCATCCCTATTCTCATAATGCAAACGCTGCTATTAGGAAAAAACTTTGGGAGCAGAATCCCTATAACGAGAACCTCACTGGCCTTGAAGATCTTGCCTGGAGCAGCTGGGCGATGGAGTCCGGTTATTCGATTGCTTATATCGCAGAGGCTGAAGTGATTCATCTTCACAAAGAAACTTATAAGCAAGTGTATAACCGATATATGCGTGAAGCGATTGCTATGAAACAAATTTTGCCTAATAGTTCTTTCACCTTTTGGGACTTTATCAAATCGTGGAATCTATCAATGATTAGAGATATGATGCATGCACGGCGCAGCAAAACTTTAAATA
>JAXHUT010000088.1:0-4540 GCA_034189405.1 Chloroflexota bacterium | reverse complement strand
CAATGCCACCCATTGTGATCCGCTCCCAAACAAAGCTTGCCAGCCAATCACGGCACCTGCCATTAATCCAGTCCCTAATAATGAGATGCCCACGCCTTGCCAAATAAATCTTCCCTGCAAACCCTTCAGCCTTTTGCGCATTAGGTACACCAGAACCAGGCTTTCAAGGGCGGTGGCTAATGAGTTCGCTAATGCTAGACCGCCGTGGGGCAGCCAACCCACCCGCTCGAAAAATGAAGATAATAACAGGCTCAGACCAATGTTCAAGCCCATAGCCCCCACGCCAACAATTACGGGTGTGCGTGTGTCATGCAAAGCATAAAAAGCCCGGCTGAGGATCTCCACCAGCGAATGCCCCACCAACCCGGCTGCATACCACAACAATGCCCAGGCGACCAATTCCGTCGAACTCTCGGTAAATGCCCCGCGTTGATAGAGAGTCGCCACCAAAGGCGTCCGCAGTAAAATCAATCCAACCGAGGCTGGTATCGCCAGCAGCAAAACAGCCCGCAGCGTCGATGCCAATGATGCACGCATCTCATCCAGTTTCCCCAATGCCACCTGGGCAGAAAAAGTTGGCAGTGAAGCGATGGCAGCCGATTGAGCCACAGCCATCTGCGGCATCATCATCAGTGAAAAAGCCAGGGTAATCGCGGTCACACTGCCCTCAGGCTGACCCAGGGCGATAATGGTATTAACAATGAAGTTCATCTGCACAACCGCCACGCCCAATAAACGCGGTCCCATCAAACGAAAAACGCTCATTACAGCTTTATCCCGCAAACCGAGATAGGCATGATAAGCGCGTTCGCGCAGTTTCAACAAACGGGGGATCTGGACAAGCAAATGCAACAACGCACCCCCTACTACGCCGTAAGCCAACCTTTGAATGCCCCAGGCTTGCGGCAAAAGGGATGTCCCCAAAATCATGCCCACAGAATACATTGCCGGCGCAATCGCCGGGATCAGGAAAACCTGGTGCGCGTTGAGGATGCCCATTACCAATCCACTCAAGCCAAAAATAACCACCGAGGGCAGCATGATCCGTAACAAGTTGATGGTTAAAGCTTCCTGTACCGGGTCTGATCCCGGCACCAGCAGATATAAGCCTTCTTTCACAATGAATGGTGCAAGAATCCAGGTCAGAATGCTGATGATCACCAGGGCTAAAAACACCAGGTTGACCACGCCCGATGCCAAGCGCCAGGCGCCTGCCCGGTCTTCCCGGGTCAGAAAGCCGGTGAAGGTAGGAATGAAAGCCGATCCCAATGCCCCGCCTGCGACCAGGTTAAACAACAATTCAACAATTCGGTTGGCAGCATTGAAGGAATCCAGATCTGCCGAGGTGCCGAAAGCATCTGTGATCACGATACCGCGAATCAACCCGACCAGGTTGCTGATGATAAATGCTGCCATCACGGTCCCGGCAGCCCGAGCTATTTGTTGATTGGCTGTTGCCTGTCCTTTAAGTAGGGGATTGGGGGTCATTTCTTTTCCCTCATTTCTTCCCCGGCTTTACGCCATAATATTTCTTTTTGTCCCTCAGAAAGGTTCACCAGCGCATCCCCTCGAGCAAGGGCTGCCGCTTCCATCAAGCCAAATTGTCTTTTGAAGCGGGTCAGAGCAGCTCGCAAAATGCTTTCCGCATCCATTTCATGGTGATAAGCTAAGGCTGATATCCCCAGTAAAAACTCTTCCAATAATTCATCCTTATCTTCAGCGTCTTCAAATTTATCGATCAGTTCACAGAGATAAGCAGGATCTCCTTTTGCGATTAAATATTCAAATCCCACGCGACCAACCCGGTCAATGATCTCACCCGCCTGGGATAAGGCTGGCAGCGCCTTTGGAACCCCATCCAACAAGCCTTTCTTCCCGGCGTCCCCATTCTCCCGACGTTCCTCCGCTTTAATTTGTTCCCAGTTATGCAGCACACCCGAAACACCACCCACTTTCACATCCGAAAAGACGTGCGGATGCCGTCGAACCAGCTTCCCACCAATACCCTCCAAAACGTCGTGAATATTAAAATCCCCTTCTTCATTGGCGATTTGGGCGTGCAGCAGGATTTGCAAAAGCAAATCACCCAATTCTTCCTGGAGATCGCGCATATTCTGGCGATCTAAAGCATCCAGCGTTTCATATACCTCTTCCAGTAAAAAGGGACGCAAGCTTGCATGTGTTTGCTCTCGATCCCAGGGGCAGCCATCCGGTGCTCGCAGTTTTGCAATAATCTCCTGAAAAGACTCAAAAGAAGCATAAGGCGAAAGGGGCGGTACAAATAATGCACTCAACAATCCCAGGTGTTCGCTGTGGTCAATTTCATACAACAACAAATCTTCAACCAGCGCCTGATCCGTCCCAGCACCATGAACCAGCCTGACCGGATGGTCATCCGGGTATACGTTCATCAATGTCAGCTTAACCTCAGAAGCGACCCGTCTCGAGTGGATTTGGGCGATTAGAACGGGTGCCGAGGGCGGTGTTTGCGGCGTTTGTGCCATTGAAATGCACAGCGCATCCCCAAGCACCAAATTCGGGAATGGGTCCAATTCCAAAGCGCTAAAGGTAGGTTCCAAAAAACTCAGCCCATCAATAACCCGCACAGGAATCCCTTCAAGCTTTGCCCGACGATAAATCTCAGGGCAAGTCGCTTCTGCCACAAAAGGATGCCCCGGCACAGCATAGGTGACACCACCCGGTGTCTTCCCAAGCATCAGGATGATGTCGATGATTTCTTGATAGACATCATTAAAACGTTCATGCTTTTCATAGAGATCATCAAAACTGATCAATTCCAGGTGGTCAGGCAAGTGATCCACTGTCGGATGTTGAAAGGTGCGTAAATACAAGACATTAACACTTTTCAAATATTCTAAAGCTTCGATTGTCAAACTTTTCGGGTCGCCTGGGCCCAAACCCAGTAAAGTAATCCTCTGTGCCTGATTTTCAATCATAGCCATCTTCTTTACCAATCTACCCTAATTAACAAATAGAGACGTCCTGAAAACGTCTCTACAATTACCTCTCATTATTATCGTCCATTAGATAAGGCATCACACTTCTTCAGCCTCACTTAAGGGACATCCTGTCATCTTACAATGACATAGACATCCGCATCTATAGTTTGATAGATGCGCTCTAGCGCTTGGTGTAGGTCGGTGCCTTACGGGCGCGTTTGAGACCTGGTTTCTTGCGCTCCTTGACTCGTGGGTCCCGGGTCAGGTAACCGTTGTGTCGTAATGGTGCTCGTAATTCCTCATCCATTTTAACAAAAGCACGGGATAAACCCAACTTGACAGCGTCCCGTTGCCCGGTCACGCCGCCACCGTTGACCATCACACTTACATCGTAAATCTCCTGTGATTGACTGGTGATTTCGAATGTCTTGAAGATGGCTTCAATATCCCCTAAACGGGTGAAATAAGCTTCGATATCTTTTCCGTTGACGGTAAATTCGCCTGAGCCCGACATAAGCCGAACACGGGCTGAGCTTTCTTTTCGACGTCCAATACCTTCGTAATATTGTTTATCCATAAATCCTAGTTACTCCTCTTGCTCAATTAACACTGGTGCCTGTGCCTGGTGGGGATGCTCAGGGCCTGCATAAACATGCAGGTTCTTAAATATCTTGCGCCCAAGTTTATTCTTGGGAATCATACCCTTCACGGCGTGCTCGATCACACGTTCAGGGTGCCTTTCCAGCTGCGTCTTTAAATTGACAGACTTCAAACCACCGGGGTAATTTGTATGATGGTAATATATCTTTTTTTCCAATCGGGTGGGATAAAAACCCACTTTCTCAGCGTTTATCACAACCACATTGGCGCCCGTCTCCACACCCGGGGTGTAATTTGGCTTGTGTTTACCAATTAATAATTGGGCTATTCTTGTTGATAAACGACCTAAATTCTTACCTTCGGCGTCAATTAACAGCCATTCTTGTTCTACTTTTCCTTTAGGTACAAATGTTTTTCTCACTGTCTAACTCTCCATCATTCAAAGATTCCAACTCAAAGCCGCCAGACTTAAAGTCAAAATCTAAATAGATTCTTACTAATAACGTACTTCTTTCAATAAAAGGCCTTGTGCAGGTGCCAGACCCGTCAGAGGCAAAGTCCCGCTTTGAAGGCTTTCTGATAGAATTTCAGGGGACACTTCACCCTGACCGAGCTTCACAAGCACAAAGGTAATTCGCCGAACCATATGGTACAGGAAGGCATTTGCGCAAATTTCAAACGCATACGCATCTCCATCTTGCTGCCAATCAAGTGAAAACACTTCCCGAATGGTTACGCCATTTTCACTGGTTGGACTGCCAAAAGCTTTAAAATCATGCGTTCCTATCAGCGCCCTTCCAGCTTCCTGCATGGGTTTCAGTTCAAGCTTTGGCCAGACTCGCCATGAAAAGACTTCGCGAATTGGATCACGCACGGGCTGGCAAAAGACCTGATATCGATAACAGCGGCATTGTGCATCGAAACGGGGATGAAAATCCTCAGGTGCGATCTCAACAGATCTCACAGCCATGTCCCTCGGC
>JAXHUT010000087.1:0-2503 GCA_034189405.1 Chloroflexota bacterium | reverse complement strand
CGAAGACTTTGCCGATGACGCCGAAGAACAGGTCGAAGAAACCCTTGAAAAGGCAAAGGACACCAAAGAACAGGCTGAAGAAGCTGTCGAAGACCTTGCCGATGACGCCGAAGAACAGGTCGAAGAAGCCAAGAAAAAGGCAAAGGACACCAAAGAACAGGCTGAAGCGGCTGTTGAAGACCTTGCCGATGACGCTGAAGAACAGATAGAAAAAGGCAAGGAAAAGGCGAAGGATACCATAGAACAGGTTCAAGAAGCTGTTGAAGACCTTGCCGATGATGCTGAAGAACAGGTCGAAGAGGTTGTTGAGGACGTAAAGGCTGCACTTGAACCTGAAGATAACAGCAAAGAAGAAAAAACAGAATAATCCAATACATCGAAGCGCACCGGGATAACCGGTGCGCTATGCATTTAATAACATGAACCTGATCATTGATTCCCACGAAGATATCGCCTGGAACATTGTCAACCTAAAACGGGATTACACGCAATCCGCCTATGACATTCGACAGGCAGAGAAAAACACACCAATCCCTGCTTTTAATGGCAACACCTTGTTAGGATGGCCGCAGTTCCAAAGTGCTAAAGTTGGTATTATCTTTGGCACTTTGTTTTGTGACCCACGCAGATTGGATAAGGGGAAATATCCGGTATTAAGTTACGAAACGCCGCTTGAAGCCCAGTATTGTTACCGGAAAAACCTGGATGCTTACCTGAGGTTAACCGATGATAATCCGGACAAGTTTCGGCTAATCCTTAACCAGAGCGATCTTTCCCATCACCTCGCTGTCTGGAATTCCCATTTGAGTACACCAATGGACCCTCCCCCACCTGTTGGGATTGTGATTTTAATGGAAGGTGCTGAAGGCATCACTGAACCAGCACAAGTAGAGGACTGGTATAAATGGGGTGTTCGAATCATCGGCCCCGCCTGGGCTGGCAACCAGTACTGCGGCGGTACCCGCGAGCCCGGACCTTTGACAAACGCAGGTTTCGCATTGTTGGAAAACATGGCAAACCTGGGTATCATCCTGGATATCAGCCATATGGACCATCAATCTGCTCGCCAGGCGCTCGATTTTTACCCAGGACGGGTGATTGCTTCCCACTCAAATGCTGAAGCACGCATCAAGAATATCCCCATCAACCGCCATCTCAAAGATGCGACCATTAAACAACTTATCGAGCGGGATGGGGTCATGGGCATTGTGCCGTTAAATACTTTTCTAGATTGGGACTGGCGGTCTCATGGCGGCCGGCGATCCCTCAGCCTGGATCACATCACAGCACAAATTGATTACGTGTGCCAGATCGCTGGAAACACATGCCATGTTGGCATAGGAACGGATTTTGATGGCGGTTTTGGTGTGGAATCGGTGCCTCCAGAAATTGACACCATTGCAGACTTGCCAAAACTTGCGCCAAAACTTGCAAAAAAAGGTTACAATGATGAAGATATTGACCGCATCTTCAACGGCAACTGGCTCAGGATTATTCAAAATAACTTGCCCACCTCATGAAAAACAAAGAAAATAACAGCCAAACACAAACAAAAATTTTCGACGACGAGATCTTGCCCGATCTCGAAGATACCGATTTAACCTTTCCGAAGAATAGAATCCGCCTTGGATTGGTGATGGCTGTTTTAGGCTATTTTATCTTCCTTCTTGGGGCACGTCCAAGTTTGTTTGGGTTAGATCGCAGCCGTGTTATTGGCTTTGTGCAAATCTCAGTTTTCTTGATGGGGCTGGCGCTGATTTCACTTGGTAGCTATCTCACCTTGAACGCAATGTGGCCGGATGGTAAAAAGACCATTGCGGCAGATATCGGCCCTCGATTGATCAGCACAGGTTATGTTGTATCTGTATTCACGGCAATGGCAGATATCTTTGGCTTGGGGAGTCATCGCCTTCCAGATGTCTTCTTCGGGCCATTACAAGCACGCGGTATGGAGCTCGGCATGGCGACCATAGCCATTGGCTTTTTACTGCTCATCCGTTATAAACGGACAAATCATTACAAGTCTTCTTCCAATAATAACGCGGATGAAGAAAAAGATGCCAAACATGCCGGTAATAAAGAAGGAACAAATACAATCAATCCAAGTTAAGACCCTTTAATCACCCTGATCATCTCTTCTTGCGTATCAAACTTGAACTCAGGCAGCCCTCTTTCATCTGCAATTTTTTCTTCAACTGCCCACAATTTTTGCAATCCGGAAAAGTCTACGACGGATTTACAAGTTGAAGTCACTTTTTCAAGTATCTGCTCAACCCCGGCATTTGATTTTGAAGGCAGCGTATCCAAATACTGCAGCACAGCCCAGACACCCCTTTCAGCATCCTTTCGCGCTAAACCCACCACCCCCGCCCCAGGCACCCTTGCCCGTCGCTCATGGAAATTATATAACATCCCAAAAACCACGTTTTCCGATTGATGGGATTTCATACGAGGTCTACGACGAAGATCTTTGCTCAAACTGTGTGGATGTATTTGTTAGCGG
>JAXHUT010000086.1:0-2210 GCA_034189405.1 Chloroflexota bacterium | reverse complement strand
CAGGTAAGTTGGCGATCTTCCTTCCGGCACCAATGACCTCAAGGTAATCCATCAAATCGCCCGGGTTGGTCATCATCGCAGAAATTGCCTTCGCGGAATCCAGTACAGAACCGCCGCCGTAGCCGATTACAAATGTGCAACCTGTGGCTTTCGCTTTTGAAAGACCGGCATCAATTCCTGAAATATCGGGCTCGTTTTCAACACGAAATATCTCAAATGAAATATCGGCCTCTTTCAAGATGCTGACCAAATTATCCAATGGTACTGAGCCACTGCCACAAACCAGCAATGCCTTACGACCGAAACCCTGTGCTGCGCCTTTTACCTGGGCAATACAACCATTTCCAAAGATAATTCGATTGGCGGAGACAAATTCAAAGGCTTTTTCTAATGTCATCCGTCTTCTCCTGGATAAATATTATCAAAAATTTGTTTTGTTCGTGGGACAGCCATCATATCTGCAACAGTTTGATTCCATTGCTGATAATGATGTGTCTCTTTATGTCTGGCTGCGTCATCTTTTGTGCGGTAAACTTCAACCAGCACAAAATGATTTTTATCATCGCGACGCTGCAAAACATCAAACCTTAAAACACCGAGTTCATTCATACTCCCCTTCGCATTTTTTATCGTCGCTTCGATGAAATCATCCACTCGGCCTGGCGTAACCTGAATGAAAACGTGAACAATTAACATAAAAACGCCCTTCTCATTACGTATCTGAGTTCATTTTATCATCAAATAGCCAGAATAATTATTCCCAAAAACCAATCAAACAACGAGTGATTAATGAAAAATGAAACGCCAACCCTTCTTTATCAAAATCAAGACCTGCTGATCATCAATAAACCAGCTGGATTATTATCTATCCCAGATGGTTACAACCCCCAAATTCCACACCTGCGGCGTGTCCTTGAACCCATTTATGGTAATTTATGGATGGTGCACCGGCTCGATAAAGAAACCAGCGGCATCATGGTTATTGCTCGGAACAGCAATGCACATCGATTTTTGAACGCCGCCTTCAAAAAGCGGGCGATTGAAAAAGTTTATCACTGTCTTGTATCTCCCGCACCGGATTGGCGTAAGCTGGATATTCAACTTCCTTTGAAGGTCAATGCAGATCGCAGACATCGGACCAGGGTTGACGAAAAAAAAGGGAAACCTGCCCGATCAATATGTGAAGTAAAAAAAACCTTCAACAATGGTGCGCTTTTGGAAATCAACATCCTAACAGGGATCACACATCAAATCCGTGCTCATTTACGAGGATTCAATCTTGCGATTTTGGGGGACACGCTTTACAGCACCGGACTCCCTTCACAACCTGTGGAAGTGCCGAGGATGATGTTGCACGCTCGCAGCTTAAGCTTCCCGGACCCAGCAACGGGGGAAATCCTTAAATTCTCTGCAAATTATCCAGATGATTTTCGTCAGGCTTATCGGATGCTCAAGCTGCCCACAAACCTGGATGAAGGGTTTTGATCGAAGCCGTTCCCCGAGAACCCACCACCACATGGTCTAATACTGGCAATTCCAACATCTTTCCAGCCTCAATCAACATCCTGGTCAGGTTGACATCATTGAGAGATCTTCGGGGTTGGCAGATGCGGTGGGTAATGCCGTTGCAGGTCGACGCGCGACGGTTGAGATATATACATATACCTCTGAAGTGTTTATAGAGGTCACCTCGGTTGAAATGATGGGTGGGGATTTTTGGCTGCCAATGACAAAAAATATTACGAAAAAATAGCCCGATAATCAAAAAATTTGAGAGTTTCATCAAGGCTTCGTTGTCAGTCGAGCGGAGGACAAATAAACCTCGTCCTCCGCTCCTTATTAATGTTGTTGATGGATACTTTGCATACCCGTTATGGTATGTATAACCCTTGTAGTTCACCATTCAGGGTTTCCGGCAGAAGATAGGCTTCACAGCTCTCCGGTTTGAGCAGGACGATTTTCGACTCATCGGAATCAGGTTTCCTAAGGCTAACACCCAACCAGCCCGATCGACTCCATTCTACACCTACTACGCCGACATTTTCCAACACTAGGTGCATTTCACTGCCATCCGTCCGGACCAGATACAGACTGCTGTTATCTCTTCCACGATAAGCGATCCAGTTCCCATCCGGTGAAAGCTTGGGGTTAAGCAGCTTCGGTGTGCCATTCTCAATCGTAAAGATCTCTACGGATTGACTGGTGTCCAG
>JAXHUT010000085.1:0-3683 GCA_034189405.1 Chloroflexota bacterium | reverse complement strand
CTTCGGCAACACTGCCCGAAATTGAAGAAGCCGGTTTGGAATATGGTACTGGAAACGGCTTGTATTACGAGCTGACCCTGAACCCTGTCGGTCCTGTCTTTGAGACAACCGGGGAGGTGAACCCCTTCTATGATAAACGAGCACGTGAAGCCCTGAACTGGATGATCGATCGCGATTACATCAACCGTGAGGTTTACAACGGTGGTGCACTGCCAAAATTCTTCCATATGGTGACCCAATTCCCGGACTATGCCACCCTGGCACCCAAAGTTCGTGAATTAGAAACCAAATACGCTTATGACTTTGAACGAGGCGTGGCTCAAATGGATGAGGTTATGCTGGGTATTGACGGTGTGACCAAAGAAGACGGCATGTACATGTACAATGGTGAGCAGGTCACCCTGATCTTGTTAATCAGGAATGACTCTGACGGCACCCGTGTTCCAATTGGTGACTATGTTGGCAACCAGATGGAAGAAGCCGGTTTCGCAACTGAACGCCTCTATCGTTCATCTTCAGAAGCTTCCCCAATCTGGGTTGGCGGCAATCCTGCTGATGGTCAGTGGCATATTTACACCGGTGCATGGTCTGCGACCATCATCGATCGTGATGAAGGCGACAACTTCCAATTCTTTGACTGCCCCGCCTCAGCTTATGGTTCCACCGCGTTGTGGCAGGCATTTAACCCATCAGAGTATTACCAGGAACAGGCTAACAAGTTAGCCTATAACCTCTTTGAAACACGCGAAGAACGCAACGCAGCTATGGCTGAAATGCTTGAGTTGGGCTTGGAAGAATCCGTGCATGTTTGGTTAATTGACGGTAAGAATTTCATCCCCTATGTTGAGGGTCTGGATGTAACCTACGACCTTGCTGCTGGCGTTGACGGCTCAATGATCTGGCCCTATACCCTTGCCTGGAAAGACCAGGTTGGCGGTACGGTCAATTGGGGTCAGCCTGACTTGTTTGTTGATCCCTGGAACCCGATTTCTGGTTCGAACTGGGCATTTGACCAGGGTGTTGGGCGCGCCACATGGGGTGAAGCTTATATGATCGATCCCCATACCGGCTTGCTATTACCACAGCGTTTTGAAACTGCTGAGATTACAGCCGAAGAAGGTTTGCCAATTGGCAAGACCATGGATTACATCACCCTTGACTTTGAACCTGAAATCCAGGTTCCTGATGACGCTATCATGGACTGGGACGCTGAGGCTGTTGATTTCATTACAGCTGCCGAGAAATTGGTGCTGGACGTTGAAGCAGCTCAGGCAGCCCTGGACGAGGCAATTGCCGCAGAAGAAGCTGCACCTGCCGCTGTTGAAGAAGCACAGGCGGTGCTGGATGAAGCCCAGATGGCTTTTGATGAACTCCCCGATGACGCCTCTGATGAAGATAAAGAGGCAGCACAACTGGCTGTAGATGAAGCCACCGCTGCCTTAGCGGATGCTGAAGCTGCCCTTGAAGGCGCCCCGGATGTTATAACAGCTGCCGAAGAAGCACTTGCCGCAGCTCAAGAAAAAGAATATTACACGGCACAGGTTAAGAGTGTTGTCTACTATCCTGAAGAATTGTGGACCGATGTAAAATGGCATGACGGCTCGCTGATCACCCTAGCTGACTTCCTGCACAACTGGATTATCAGCCTGGATATGGGTAAAGAAGGATCACCGATCTTTGATGAAGCCTACGCACCCAATGCAGAAGCTATCCTGGCAAACTTCAAAGGATTCCGCATCCTTTCTGAAGACCCACTGGTCGTTGAAGCTTATAATGATTACTATGAGATTGATGCTGAACTCAACATTTACACCCTATGGCCAAGCTTTGACTATGGAGAAGCACCCTGGCATATGATGGCGCTGGGATCCCTGGGTGATATAGAAGGTGCCGTTGCTTTCTCTGCGGATAAAGCCGAAGCTGAATCAACCGATACACAAACGGTGGAATGGTTGAGCTTCATTGGCGGCCCAAGCCTTGAGGTTTTGAACGACATGGCTGACAAGGGCATTGAAGAACAATTCATACCCTATGCCAACGTCCTCAGTGACTACATCACCCCTGAAGAGGCTGTAGCTCGCTACGAAAACGCGAAAGCCTTCTATGAAGAATACGGTCATTTCAATATCGGGACCGGCCCCTACATCCTGGAAGATGCCTTCCTGACGGAGAAGGTCGCCACCCTGGTTTACTTCCCGGACTTCCCTGACCGAACAGATAAATGGTACGGGAAATACGGTGCTCCCAAAGTTGCCGAGGTTGTTGTTGAAGGCCCGGCGACACTAATTGTTGGTGAAGAGGCTGTCTTTGACGTCTTCGTTGATTTTGAAGGTGAAGTTTACGCAGCCGATGAGATCAAATCGGTTACCGGTTTGCTGTATGATGGCACTGGTCAGATTGTAGAAATCATCGACGCTGAACTGGTCGAAGATGGTGTCTATACCATTACTGTGAGTGCGGAATTGGCAGCTACAATGGTAGCCGGCGCCAGCAAGTTAGAAGCTGTCGTTGTGCCGATACCGGTTGCTATCCCGTCCTTCCAAGCGCTTGAATTCGTGACCGTTGAGTAAGTTCGGTTATGAATTAAGCACGATCTATTGATTAAGTAAAAAAAATAGGGGCAAGGCTTATTGTAAGCCTTGCCCCTATCGAATAAATTTCAGGAGGTAAGATCCGATGGGATCCGTCGCTGAAAGTGTCAATCCAAATCTTCAAAAGAAAAAAGCCAGAACATTTGACACTGTCAAAAGAGTTTTAAAATATTCGGGCGTTCGATTGTTATCCTTATTTATTACCGTTGTTATTGGTGTCTACCTGACCATTCTGATTGCTAATATGGGCGGTTACGTTGATCAGATGATGAAAGCCGAGATCCAGGAACGTATCACCATGGAAGTCGGACGGAGTCCCGCCTATAAAAATATGGACCCGGCAACCCGGAATGAGCTTGCTCAGGAGATGATCCAAAACGAAATTGAACGTCTGAATCTTGATCAGCCTATGCTGTTAAGGAGCGTAAGATTCTTAAGGAATGCTTTGACACTCAATCTCGGTCGAGCTCAAAATATGACCAGTGACAGCGGTTCACGGAATGTACGAGCAATTATTTTAGAGCGCATACCTTATACGCTGCTCTTGATGGGAACTGCGAACTTCATCCTGTTTTTCACGACATTATTTTTAGCTTTAGCACTCTCCCGTCATTATGGTAGTTTTTGGGATAAGATCATCATAGGCTTGTCGCCAACATCCTCTGCGCCCTCCTGGTTGTATGGTATTTTTCTTATCCTTATTTTTGCTGCGGTCTTGAAAGTCTTACCTTTTGGCGGTGTGATTGACGCCCCAGTTCCAAAGGACTTTTTAGGCAGGGCATTGAGCGTCTTACGGCACTTGATTTTACCTGCAAGTTCTCTGATCATCTCTCAATTTTTCTACAGCATTTATAACTGGCGCACATTTTTCTTGATCTATTCCAGTGAGGATTATGTGGAAATGGCAAAAGCGAAGGGCTTGCCCTCCCGGGATATTGAGCGCCGCTATATTTTGCGTCCGACCTTACCGACAATTATTACGTCCTTTGCCCTTTTATTAATTGGCACTTGGACTGGAGCGATCATTACAGAGACTGTCTTCCAGTGGCCAGGTTTAGGACGTGTGACCTACAAGGCGATTGGTTTGTATGA
>JAXHUT010000084.1:0-2605 GCA_034189405.1 Chloroflexota bacterium | reverse complement strand
GTTCACTTCCGGGTGAAATTGCAAACCATAATAAGCGCGGTTTTCATCACCCATCGCCGCGATTGGGCTGTTGCTGGTTTTCGCCAAAACTGAGAATCCCTGTGGCAAGCGATCAATCCTGTCAGAATGAGACATCCACACCTGGGGGTCGTCATCCGCTCTTAATAATAAGGATGGTGTAACAAGGGTCAAATCTGCAGCGCCGTACTCACGGTTAACCGCCCTGGCAACTTTTCCACCCAGGGCATGCGTTAATGCTTGCAACCCATAGCAAATACCCAGGATGGGCAGTCCGCTTTCGAATACATAATTCGGGATAGATGCTGCATTGGGATCATACACTGAACCTGGCCCGCCTGACAACACAAAGCCTTTGGGCTGAACACGCATCACTTTTGCCTCAGGAACATCCCAGGGGAACATCGCTGCGAAGACATTTGCTTCACGTATTCGTCGAGCTATTAACTGTGTATATTGTGAGCCAAAATCAAGTATTGCAATCGTATCAATCACTTGATCCTCCAAAATTTTCACTGATCAGATGCCAGTGCCACTGCGGAACCGATTGGTTTGGTCCCTCGTTTGTAATTAATCGATATCCCCGCCCTTCAAGATCAAATTTTCCTATCAGTTTTCTGACAACAACGAAAAGTTTCGAATATAATTCTGCAGAATCATTTGGTGCCGCTACCAGAGAAGCAATGCCGCTTTTAGGAAGGATCAGGATGTGTAAGGAATATAAAGGTTTGGGATGATAAACAGCTCTCCAATAGGAGTCTTCATAGATGTTTTCATCTGACATAAAATTTCCTGTATGGTTAAACAAAAATACAATCGCGGGGTTTAAACAACGGGACCTGGCTGCTTTGAGCAATAAGGAATAAATTTCAGTCTTCAGCGAAAACGATCTTGCCATTGTCAAGGGAAGCTATCGAAACAAGTGCCTTTACAGGGATATCAAGAACTTCAAGCAGCTCACGGCCGCCCTCAAATGTTTTCTCGATCAAAGTACCGATGCCCACCAGCTTTGCCCCTGCCGATTGTGCCAGGCGGACAAGGCCAGCAATCGTTGCCCCAGAAGCAAGAAAGTCATCAATAATTAATACTCGCTCTCCATTTGCAAGATATTCCGGTGAAACGATCAATTCAACCATGTGCCCCTTGGTATGGGAAGGGGCAACCGTTAAATACACTGTATCAGGCATGGTAACCGGTTTATGTTTTCGAGCATAGACGACGGGGATGCCAAGATGCATGGCTGTCATCAAGGCGGGTGCAATACCAGAAATTTCAGCAGTTAAAATTTTCGTTGGCGCTGTAGATTTGAAAAGTCGGGCAAATTCTTTTCCACAGGCATCCATCAAAACAGGATCAACCTGGTGATTAATAAAAGGATCAACCTTTAATATACCGTTCCCCAGGACCTTTCCTTCCTCCGCAATCCGTTTTTTTAATGGCTCAAACAAAACTACCTCCAATAAAACCTAATCACGCTGTAAAAACTCAGCTAGAAACCTTTGACCTCATCCTCTACAAGGCTTTCATCCGCCTTTGCCAGATCCTGTCTGCGCAACCGGATGAGCACTTCTTCTAGAATCTTGCGGTTAAAACTTACTAAATCGGCGATTAATCCGATCAGAAAAGTAATAAACCCGACAATCAGAAAAACGGCTGCTAATATCAGGGATTGGATCATGCCGCTGCCGCGTCCCTGGATAAAGTAAATCAAAAAACGGATGCCTATGGCTGAGCCAATCAGCAGCATCAGAATACTTATCATCGTAAAGATTCTGAGGGCACGATACATCGTGAAAGACCGCATGATTGTCACTATAGAATTAGCCAGATAATTGCGAATGCTTCTAAACAAGCGTGAGGGGCGTTCTGGCGGGTTGGTGTCAATTGGGACAAAGGACACCCGCGTTTTGTTCGCACCTGCCTGGATTAAGGTTTCAAGGGTATAAGAATAATTGCTCAGCACCATGGTTTCGAGGGCAACCTTGCGGGTAATTGCCCGAAACCCACTGGTTGCGTCGGGTATCTCAAACCCGGCTGTCGCTGAAACCACCCTGCTGCCAATCTGCTGTAAAAACCGTTTATACGGTCTAAAATGATCAATCGTGCCCACACCCCGATCGCCGATCACCATTTCCGTTTCCCCTTTAAGAATGGGCTCGACCAATTTAATAATATCCTTTGCTTGGTACTGGTTATCCGCATCGGTATTGACAATCACATCCGCACCCAATCGTAAGCAAGCATCCAACCCATGGGCATATGCCTTTGCCAGACCCAGGTGCCTGGATAGCCGTACAATATGATCCGCACCATTTTCCCGGGCGACGCTGACAGTATCATCTGTGCTGCCGTCATCAATCACTAAAACCGCCACCTGGTCAAAACCTTCAACGGACTCTGGTAATTCTGAGAGTGTCCTGGGCAAGATCTGCGCTTCGTTATAGCATGGAATTTGAATGATCAGTTTCATGGCATGTTTTCTCACAAGTCGATTTTCATTTAGTATATCACGATGCAAGCCCTTTTAAATTGAGAAGTGGTTTTATTACAGGGCAATCGCAAAGTCCAAAAATGAGTTGAAAGTACT
>JAXHUT010000083.1:0-2891 GCA_034189405.1 Chloroflexota bacterium | reverse complement strand
CGACCAAGATGGTTGATCGAGCCAGCCCGGTGACTTTTGCTTATCGCACCGTAAAAAATGGTTTCTATATTGGCAACGAATCGGCGATTGTTTTTTATCCAATGCCATCCAGTCAAGAATTACGCGAGATAAATTATCGTTGGTGGCGATCTGCAAATATGTAAAAATTTTGTATGTCGATTAAATGAGATACATCTAATTATCAAATCTTAGGAGTGACCATGAATCAAGTTTGGCTTTATATCAGTATTGTCGCGAGTTTAATTTCAATTGGAGTCGCCATTTACATTTTTTTCTGGGTAAAGCGACAGGCTCCGGGAACGGAAAAAGCTCAGGAAGTTGCATCATGGATCCGTGAAGGTTCACAAACCTACTTAAAACGTTTGTACATTGCCCTAACGATCGTTTCATTGATATTGGCGTTTATTATTGGCGTTGTTTTTAGTTTTGACCTTACCGAGGTTGCACTGGGAAACGTACAGATTACACCTTCAACTGGCATAATTATGGCGGTTGCCTTCATTAGTGGCGCTTTATGTTCAGCGGTTGCGGGGTATATGGGCATGAGTATAGCTGTGGAGGCGAATGTAAGAACAGCAACAGCGGCAAACAATTCTCTTAGTAAAGCGTTTAAGATTTCATTCTACGCTGGTTCAGTGATGGGCTTGGCTACGGTTGGCCTGGCTGTGATCGGGATGAGTGCTATCTTTTTGTTGACCGAAGATGCCAATTATGTTTTGGGTTTCAGTTTTGGTGCTTCCGCATTGGCGCTTTTAGCCAAGGCTGGCGGCGGTATTTACACGAAAACAGCGGATATCGCTGCGGACCTGGTTGGAAAGATTGAGGTCGGTATCCCTGAAGATGACCCCAGGAACCCCGCAGTTGTTGCGGATAATGTTGGTGACAATGTTGGCGATGTTGCTGGTATGGGTGCAGATATCTTTGACAGTTATGTTGCATCGACTGTTGCGGTTATGCTGTTGGGGGCTGCGTCTATCAAGCTTTCTTCGCTGTATGTTGTGCTGCCATTGATATTGTGTACTTTGGGCACCATCGCCTCCCTTTTAGGTATTCAATTTGTGCGTGTCGGTAAAGATGGAAAACCGGGTACGGCTTTGAACTTTGGGACGATCATCACAACAGTTTTTTTCTCGGTGATGGTTGTGATTTTGGTTCTTCTGGCGGATATCAACATCGGCATTCTATGGACAACCTTAACGGGCTTGATTACGGGCGTGATCATTGGCTTTACTTCGGATTACTTTACTTCCGAAGATCGCAAACCGGTTTACGAAACAGCCCGTGTCTCAGAATCAGGTGCTGCTATCAACATTATCACAGGTTATAGTTACGGATTGATGAGTATTGTGCCTTCGGTCATTGGTATTACCGTCGCGATTCTGCTTTCTTATTTCATCGCAGAATCTACAGGATTATCCGGGATATATGGGATAGGAATCAGCGCTGTTGGGATGCTTTCTATCAGCGGCATGATCGTCTCCGCAGACGCGTATGGCCCAATTGTGGACAATGCCCGGGGTATTGCAGAAATGGCGGGGATGGATCATGAGGTTATTGAAAGAACCGACACACTGGACGCAGCAGGGAATACTGCCAAAGCGATTACAAAGGGATTCAGCATCAGCGCGGCAGCACTCACGGTTTTAGCTTTGTTTACTGCTTATGCTGAAGTTGTGGAAGCAACAGGTGTGGAAATTAATTTGAGCCTGCGCGATCCGATTGTCATTGCGGGTGTGTTTCTTGGGGCGATGACCCCCCCTTTGTTCAGCGCTTTGACCATGCTCTCGGTTACTGAAAACGCATTTAAAATGATTGAGGAAATCCGCCGGCAATTCAGGGAAAGTCCAGGGATTTTAGCAGGCACAGAGAAGCCCGATTATGACACCTGTGTTGGAATGGCTGCCCAGGGGGCATTAACCTCACTGGCACTACCTGCCTTTTTGGCGGTAGGTTTGCCGCTTTTGGTCGGGTTTATTCTTGGCCCCAACGCTTTGGGTGGTTTTTTGGGTGGTGCAATTTTCACGGGTGTGATTTTTGCATTGCTGATGGCGAACGCTGGCGGTTTATGGGATAACGCGAAGAAGTTCATCGAAACAGGTCAGTTCGGTGGTGTGGGTTCAGATGCCCATAAATCCAGTGTGGTAGGTGATACGGTTGGCGACCCCTTCAAGGATACGGCTGGCCCTTCACTCAACACCTTGATTACAGTGATGTCATTGGTGTCCTCATTATTTGCACCGATTATCGCTGCTTTCCACTTGTTCTAAAACACCATTTAATTGTAAAACAAAGGGCTGTCCTGAAAGATTAAGGGGCAGCCCTAATTTTTAAGTTCGATACATTAATTGGTTGTGGGTGACGCATTGCGAAGCTTGCGTGACAGTCACGTAAAAAGTGTGTCCTACAATAAAAAGGACGACGCGCAGTTGTTTGTCTTTCAAGATGAAAGAATTAATTTCCCCCACCTGCGCTGGGTCAGGGGGGTTACTTGCATTGACCGTTATTTTGGCAAATCGGGGAAGGGAGTCGTAGGGTGGATTAGGCAAAAAAGACAATCTTCATAATGACCTTTATAACGCAAAACCACATAAAAAAATGTAGCTCGCTTGCCAACCCACCCGAATCTCGTCTCCAGTCCGCAGCTATTACCTATATAATCATCAAGAAAATTTCCCAAAAAGGCTGTTATTTGTTTTACAACCTTTCTTAACTTCAACATAACCCATACAGTTTGACAAATTTTGGTGATTATGTGATACTATACTCAACAATTCAGAAGCCTTCTCGCTTCTCAACCTTGCTATCCCACGAAAAGAGGAGGTGGTGTACAATGTTTAGTAACTTAACAACGGCTGTGGCACCACTCCTCG
>JAXHUT010000082.1:0-2886 GCA_034189405.1 Chloroflexota bacterium | reverse complement strand
ACGATACAGCCGACGACGCCACCTCCAATTATGATATAATCAAATTTCTCTTGCACTACAACCTCCATTTCTCTCAGGTCTCTTGATTGGATAAAATCATTAATTCATAAATACATGAACGAATCCATAAAATTATAAACCCTTTAAACCTTTTTTATGTCAAATTCTCTTCATTTTAAAAATTAGTTGTCCCTTTGAATTGCGCTATTAGGCATGAGAGACAAATCAATCGGTTCGACCTTTAAAAAACAAAATATCAATAAATAAAGAAACGAACGCTCGAATCAATCTTAGATGATTATACTACAAGTCTTTTGACAACTTTGATCATAATTGGTCCGTCAGATTAAGATTTAAATCAAATTATTATAAACTTAAGAAAATGCAAAAGTTGATTTCAAAGTAACATTTCAAAATAACTATTGCAAAATTTCAAACACTATGATATAAATGATATAAGTAAATCAATAGAAGTAATTTAAACATTATAAATTTTTTATTACAATGGTAAATAATTTAGTAAGAAATTTTACAATTAGCCAGTTCAGGACCCCCACATAGATGATCGTTGCACATCAAACCTTCGCCAATCATCAGTGTCATCAAGTTTTGTTCACTATGGGTTCCTGACTCTTTTATTTAAATGGGTAATTATCAGTTCGCAAAAACTTGATAATTATTCATGAACAAAACTAAAAAGTTGCTCGTTTTTTATCAAATGGCACAATGCCAAGAAAGGAGGTCGTATCGAGAACGCTTTAGTCAATTAATATTTTTGTCACCAACTATCAATAATTTATTAAAGGAGTCTAAAAAATGAATGACAGAACAATGAAAGAATTCATCGGTGAAGTATTCGGTACTTTTATATTGATCCTCTTGGGTGACGGTGTTGTCGCCAACGTCGCTTTAGCACCTCGCCTCGCCGGCAATGCATACAACTGGAATACCATCACTATCGGCTGGGCATTTGCAGTGATCATTGCTGTTTATGTTTCCGGCGGCGTATCTGGTGCACACCTCAATCCAGCCGTTACCCTGGCATTAGCCTTCAAACGTGATTTCCCCTGGAAGAAAGTGCTCCCCTTCATCATTGCTCAGATGATCGGTGCTTTCCTGGGCGCAGCCGCTGTGTACTTAACTTATCGTGACGGCCTCGTTGCCGCCGGCATGCCCAATGTCTGGTCAACAGGACCTGGTGCTGTTTTCCAGGAATCCTTCTTCCAGGCAGAAGCAACTGGCACAAATGGTGGTGGCTACAGCATGCTGACTGCTTCTATTGCTGAATTCTTTGGCACAATGGTCTTGTTGTGGGGCGTCGCTGCTTCTGGCGATGCTAAGAACATGGGTTTAAAAGATAACCTTGGCGCTTTTATCGTCGGTTTTTCAGTTCTGGCAGTTGGTCTCTCACTCGGCGGCCCCAGCGGCTATTCGATTAACCCCGCCCGTGACCTTGGCCCCCGCCTCTTTGGTGCACTGGCTGGCACAACAGGCTTATTTGAAGGTCTGTACTGGCTGATCCCCCCTGTGTTAATCCCCTGTATTGCAGGGCCAATTGGTCTCGTGCTTTATGACATGTTCATTACAAAGAACCTCCCAGAAGGCGAATAAGCATGAAGAAACTCATTAATAATCCAGAGAATGTTGTATTAGAGGAACTCAAAGGCATCGAGCTTGCCCATCCTGATCTGGTCAAAGTGTATTACGACCCAGATTTCATTGTGCGTGCTGATGCACCGGTGAAAGGCAAGGTTGCCCTCGTCTCTGGTGGCGGCAGCGGACATGAACCGATGCACGGCGGTTTCGTCGGTATGGGTATGCTTGACGCAGCTTGCCCAGGCGCTGTATTTACGAGCCCGACCCCTGATCAAATGTTAGAAGCAACCAAAGCCGTTGACGGCGGTGCTGGCGTACTGCATATCGTCAAAAATTACACAGGTGACATTATGAACTTCGAAATGGCAGCAGATTTAGCCAAAGCCGAAGGCATTGATGTTGAAGCCGTTGTTGTTGATGACGATGTTGCTGTGAAAGACAGCCTTTACACAGCCGGTCGACGTGGTGTTGGTCTGACGGTCTTGATGGAGAAAATTGTAGGTGCAGCGGCAGAAGAAGGACGCTCGCTGAAAGAAATCGCCGATTTGGCACGTAAAATCAATGGGCAAGGTCGCAGCATGGGTATGGCATTAACATCCTGCACGGTTCCAACCGCAGGTAAGCCAACCTTCGACCTTCCAGAAGATGAAATGGAAATCGGCATTGGCATTCATGGTGAGCCAGGTCGCACTCGGATGAAGATTAAACCTGCTGATGAGGTTACCGAGATGCTCCTGACCCCCATCATCGAAGACTTACCCTTCGAATCAGACGACGAAGTGCTGTTGTTCGTAAACAGCATGGGCGGTACACCTTTGATTGAGCTCTATATTGTCTATCGGAAAGCTGTCGAGATCCTCGAAGCTAAGGGTATAAAAGTTGTCCGCAATTTAATTGGCCCCTATATCACAAGTTTAGAGATGGCCGGCGCTTCCATCACAATGCTAAAGATGGACGACGACCTGAACAAACTTTGGGATGCACCGGTGAAAACTGCCGGTATGCGGTGGGGCGTTTAGAACAATCAATGTAGATCAATAGAGTCTGGATTAAAAGTCCAGACTCTATTGTAGTGAGGTATACGTGGCTGTTACAAAAAAAGATGTTCTTGAGTGGATTCGAACCTATGCACAGGTCATAGCTGATAATAAAGAATATTTGACAGAACTTGACGCGCAAATTGGCGATGCGGACCACGGCGCGAATATGGACCGTGGATTCCGCGCAGTTCTGGAGAAATTACCCAATGGCGAAGGTATGGATATTGGAAAAATTATGATGACTGTCGGA
>JAXHUT010000081.1:0-4172 GCA_034189405.1 Chloroflexota bacterium | reverse complement strand
TAAACAACAAACAACTAAAACACGTTCGGGCTGTTAAAGAAGGTCGGCCAATCGTTGACAAAGATGCTATCCGAGATGCGCTTGCGCCCTTGGAATATCCGCTCTATTTTCTTGATTACGAAACCTTTAATCCTGCTATCCCCTTGTTTCCGAATTATCGTCCTTATGAGCATATTGTCTTCCAATACGCCTTGCATATCATCCGGCAACCCGCTGCAGACCCAGAACATTACGAATGTCTAATCACCGAAAATACCGATCCAGCACCCTTGATTGTGAGAGATTTATTAGAAAATCTCGGCGCCCAGGGGTCAGTAATTGTTTGGAACGAGCGTTTTGAAGCCCAACGTAATCGAGACCTGGCAATCCACTGCCCGTCCTTCAGGGCACAATTGGAAAGTGTCAACAACCGTTTATATGACCTGATGAAGATCTTTAAGGATGGTTTGTACATTCACCCCGATTTTCACGGCAGCGCATCCCTTAAAGCTGTATTGCCCGCTTTATGCCCCGACTTAAGCTATGAAGACCTGGCGATCACCAATGGCGAAGAAGCCATGATGACTTGGTACTGGCTGCAAACCGCAACCCTTTCTCAGGAAGATTTAGAACAAACGAAAGCAGCAATGAAGGCATATTGTGCGCTGGACACCTATGCAATGCTTAAAATTCTAGAAAAATTGAAGACGATTCTCGGCAGGTCGTTTAAATCTTGAAAAGTGTATTTCTCAACCAGAAAACCAAACAAAAAACCGTTTGAAAGCTCTGCGCCTTAAAAAATAAAAACCCGCTTTAAGACTGGCGGGTTTTTTTGTGAGCGTAAACAAGTTTATTCAACCTTCAATTTCCTTACACCGCTGATATCTGACAAATTGTCAATCAAATCCTCCAACTTTTGATCACGGGAGATTCTTGCGACAATCTGGATGCGCAATCTCTTTTCCTTAACGCTTTTTTGAATATTGAAACTTGTGACAGAATCAGAAAATTCTTCCACAATGTGCCGAATATTTTTTACGGTTCCTTTTTTATAACTGGCTTCAATAGATAAATACCTGGAAATTGAGGTTCTTAAAAAGCGGTTCTCAAGGATATTTAATAATGCCAGTACCACAAGGATCATAATTGTCGTTACAACACCAATCAAGTAATATCCTGCGCCTACGGTCATACCGACGATAGCCATGGTCCATAAAGATGTGGCAGTGGTCAACCCTTTAACTGTATATCCATAACGTAATATGGCGCCGGCACCTAAAAAACCGATCCCTGAAATGACCTGGGCTGCCAAACGTGCTGGGTCGGCGGGTGTACCTGGACGAGCAAAAAGATAGCCGAGATTAACTGATAAAACCATTGCTAATGTGGCACCAATCACCAGGATCATGTGGGTACGTAGACCGGCAGGCTGATCATGGCGTTCGCGTTCAAATCCAACCACTGCACCTAATGCAGACCCTACAAGGACACGTAATATAATTTGAGTTTCTGAAATCATAGGCTTTCTCTCCTGTGTATCAAATGACGGCTGTTATGCGCTTTTGAAAATTCGGAGAAATAATTTAATATCTTCGTAAGCGATTAATCAAGCCTTGTTATTAAACTACCAGCACAGACCTGGAAAAATAAGCCGGTGAGTGACTTATCGTAAAAACTAAGAGAATATCTGGGATCTGGTAGAAATCATTCGTCAATTTAAGTTGAACTGGTAATTCTAACACGTCCACAGCCTTAATTGTAGGTCATTTTAAGAATCATTTTAAGAACATTTGGAAAAAAGGGGATTAAAAACCTTTTTGAATTTTTTGTAGATTTATATTTTCCAGCGGAGGAGGGCACCAAACCTATGAATTTTTGATTGTCAACAATAACTTTAAGCCCACAAAGTCTGTATGATCTTCAAGTCGGACCCAAAGCCAGCGCCCATGCGGTATTGAGGATTGACGGCTGAGCAATTCCCTCAGACGAGCATTGAAATAGTCGAATTTTTCTAACGCCTGCTGATCTTCTTGAGGATCAAGCGGAATTAAGACTGTAAAAGCGCCTCTTTCCGGGAACAGTGTGCATAGATGCTGCAGTCCACTTCGATAGCGGAAAGCCCAACCTTCCTGATCATTGTAAAAAATCAATTCGGGTTTGTAGTTGGAAAATTGCTCTTCGAGGTAATTGCGAGCCTCATCCCAAACGGGCAGAACTTCTTTACCGATCCTATCGAGAATCGCCTTCTCGCTGGGTTGTTCATCCCGATTTAAAAATCGACCTTTTTTTATCGTCATTTCAAAACAAACTTTCTTTCAACTCTCTCATCCCAATCTCAACTGACAAACTGGTTTACGGGCGTAAAAGAGATTATTGTCATGAGTGAGGTGGCAGAGACACATCAAATGGAAACTCGGCCATCACATGATCCGATGCACCAGGCAATAAAACACTCAATCGATATTGTACCCCAGGCACCCATTCTTCCGGGGCATCTTCTACACCCAAAGGAACGAAAAATCGCCAATTCTCACACGAAAACGGAAGCCCTTCCCAACAGGCAACGCATTCAGCGGTTTGTTCTCGGTTCACCATCCACCCTTCCGAACAAATCTCGCCCAAATTGATGGCCGTCCACCGCCGCCATCAGGACGTTTCTCGGGAGAATCCTCTCGCCACGCCAGGGATAAAAAAGACTGAAAAGTGTCCAGGTCTTGCGGCGTAATACCGTGTTTGTTCTGTTGTGATGTGCGTTTATGCGCATACATCAAATAAGTGCCCCCTGGCTTTAGCCATTTTTGAATATTTTCACGATAGCCAAGCCTTCCCCTGGGGGATAAGCTGTGATAACAACCGATATCCAGAATGAGATCAAAGGTTGTTGAAAAGCCCAGTTTTCCCGTTACATCGCCATGCACCACACGCGCCGGTGCGTTTGCTTCACGAAGTTTAGCTCTGGCTCGCAAAACAGACAACCAGGCAATGTCCACACCAACCACTTCCCACCCCCTTTTTGTAATGGTCACAAGGTTGGTCCCTGTCCCGCAGCCCAGATCTAATGCGTTTCCTGGGTCTGCTGAAGAAAGAAATGACTTCAATTCCGGTGGAGAAACACCCGTATCCCAGGGAGGGCTCCCAAAGGAAAGTAAATTGAACCGTATCCAGCGCTGGACTTTTTCAAACATTAACCCTCATTGAATCGAGAAACCGACCATCTCAACACGATAACCAAAATCTTGATCAAAATCGATATATTCTTTATAAAGAACCCCAATGTTTTCACAAAAAGTTTGTCTTGTTTTAGCATCTTCAACATTTGTGGATATGTTGTAGCAAGTATATGTTCCGCCGATTGGCAGAACCTTTTGATAGGGTTTGGAAGCCTGCCGGTAACCCATCAACCCCGGCGCTTGCATCGCACGCAATTCTGGATGGGGATACCATCCTTCCTCTTCTGGAAAAGGAATCACCAGTTCAAGCCATGCATCTGACAGATATGTATCATAATCGTCCTCAAAAAAGTAAAGCTTATTGCCATCAACCAGGTACCAAAACGTACCTGTCGGGGGGGCATTCTGAAAGTCATCGGGTGGGTTGCCCTCATAGCACATCGTTGTTCGTTCGATTTTCGCCAAATAATAACCATTAACAAACCTGGATTCCTCTACCCTTTCTGTCACATGCCAGAACACTTCCGTTCTTTCATCAAAACCCAAATATTTATAATCCCAGGAATTTCCTACGAGTAAGGGATAAACCTCTAAAAACTGCTTAGTGTTTGGGTCAAGGCTTTTCAGCAGGTCTGCCTGCTGGTCGACGATCAGCGGGTCAATTTCAGGTGTTAGCCTGGTTAATTCCATACTTTGCGTCACTTCCCATTGTGAGCAGCCGCTGAGACTGGATGCGAGTAATAAAAAGATGGATAATCTGAGATATTTTTTCATATCGATTCCACAATCGTGTTTTTAAGTATACCTGCTATACGTCCTGGACAAAGATGAGGTAAAAACCATACGGTTAGGAAAAATACTCCTTCCCCCCTGAGCCAAAAACCCATCTAAAAACGAGAGAGATGTTTAAAAGGGAGATGTTTTCCCTTCCCTTCCCTTCAGAGAGAAGGGGCTAGGGGGTAGGTCAAAAACATCTCTACATCACAACTTAAATGCAAATTGAAACCAATGCCTTAAATGGTG
>JAXHUT010000080.1:0-3177 GCA_034189405.1 Chloroflexota bacterium | reverse complement strand
CGAAGATCTCCACGGATCAAAGTTTGGAGGATGCCCCATCCCAGCCGCACATCAGCATTCATACCGGTGCCCTGGATACCGATGCCCTGCCCCTATTGCGGTTGATCGGCCAGGTGGCAGCGACTTACCTGGTGGCGGAAGGCCCGGACGGCTTGTACTTAATAGATCAACATGCCGCCCATGAACGGGTACTCTTTGAGCAGTTGATGGCGCAGCAGTCCCAAGCGGGTGTGCCCGCACAATCTTTGCTGGAGCCTGTTAACGTGGTGCTGCCGCCGGAAAAAGCTCGACTCCTAGAGGAAGAATTGGAGGTTTTAGAAAGCCTGGGATTCCAGGTTGAGCTTTTCGGACCGAATACCTTCACCGTCCGGGCAATCCCTGCGCTGCTTGTGGGCGGCGACCCGGAAGCTGCACTCAATGTCCTTGTGGAGGATTTTGAGGAAGATGAAACACCCCTGGCATCTGCTAAAGAAGCCAAAATCACTGCCAGGATTTGTAAACGGATGGCGGTTAAAGGTGGGCAAACCCTCAGCCCGGAAGAACAGCGTGCATTGCTGCAGAGTTTAGAAAAATGCCAGTCGCCGCGCACCTGTCCCCATGGGCGGCCGACCATGATTCACCTTTCAGCGGATTTGCTCGAACGTCAATTCGGACGACGGGGTGCCCGTTAGGGGAGAGTCGATAGCAAGGTTTTTTATCGCTGGTTTGATTAATGCTGAGACGACACTGGCAGTCGACAATTTCCCGTTAGAATATTCCCCGGATAATTACCCATTTTTTGGCGTGCAGACCACTGTTTCTGGTGTGGGTTTTAATATCGCTAAAGCGCTGACCACCCTTGGCAACCAGGTGGACCTGGCTTCATTGATTGGTGAGGATGATAACGGCTGGCTGGCGCGTAAGGCGCTGGCTGAAGCGGGGATCAGGGATGAATTTGTTTTGCGCAATTTAGCTGAAACAGCGCAATCGGTGATCCTGTACGAGATGGAAGGGCGCCGACAGATACACACAGACCTCAAGGATATTCAGAAGAAAATTTACCCAATTCAAAAAGCGCAAGAAGCGATAAAGAACTGCGATTTGGCGGTGATCTGCAATATCAATTTTGCCCGCCCGCTGCTCTCCGTCGCGAAGGAAGCCGGCAAGCGCGTCGCCACGGATGTACACGCGCTCAGAAGCCTGGATGACAACTATAACCAGGATTATTTGCGAAGGGCAAATATTTTGTTTATGAGCGATGAAAGGTTACCCGGGTCACCAGAGGATATCGCTAAGGAAGTCATGGATCGTTTCCCGACGGCGATACTTGTCATTGGGATGGGTAAAAAGGGTGCCTTAATCGCAGTTCGTGAAGATGGTTTTGTTGGGCGATTTGAGCCAGTGGAGACCAGGAATGTGGTCAACAGCATTGGTGCCGGGGATGCGTTGTTTTCGGCATTCCCGGACCGTTACCTGCGAACCGGGGATCCTTATCTATCGTTGAAAGCAGCCATGGTGTTTGCATCTTATAAGATCGGGGAAAAGGGTGCAGCCCAGGGTTTTTTGAACGGGGAAGAACTGGATGCGTGGGTCAAGAAATCCGGTTCATTGTCCTGAATTTTTCCTAATCAAAAATTGAAACAAAATATGTGGTCATGTGTGGTGTCTCCGCTATCTATGTGACACCGTCGGTGCAACCATTTCTCAATTTTTGTAACGTTGAAAACGCGACCTACGAAGTTAAGATCGCCAATCTTTAGATAAACACTAGTGCAGAATTAATGATGGTATTTGTAGATACCGATCTGCTAGTGATTCAGGCGTGTGTGTAGATCTCTGCCACAAACCATTCGATCATATACAACTCAAAAAATTTTTCACATTAGAATCGTAAGTTACGCAGACTATATCCAATCCGGGGGTGAATGGGGCAGCGGTTTCTCTCCATAAAAGAGATTATCCATCCAGTGTGAAGCGCGCCGAAAATTGTGTGAATGTGCCACGCCCAGGCGGATCAGGTTATGCATGAAGTTGTCCGCGTGGGCATAGGGACAAACCGCCATGCAGCGTCCGCAGTCTGTGCCGACCCTGGTCCAGTAGGTATAGCAGCGTTCAGGGTCGATCTTCCATCGTAAAGTGCCGTCCTCATATCCCTGCCGATCACCAAAGGGGATAGCCTGGGAGGGGCAAACCTCAGCACATTTTTTACAAATGGTGCAGAAGTCGATCATATCCGGGTGCCAGGCAGCCTGGTCTTGTACCAGGGGCAGGTCCGTGGTGACCACCGCCAGTCGCACACGCGGCCCCAGGCTGGGCGTCATCAACAAGCCCATGCGGCCGATCTCGCCCAAGCCGGCATCCTTGGCGACTGATGGGGCGATCACCCGGTAATTACCATCGATGTGGGCACGAGCCGGGTAGCCCATGGCGCGGACAGCGGCAGCCAGCGCAACCGCGATTTTCCCCGCTTCAGCATACTGCCGGGCGGATTCCATGACGGCGGGCATACGCGGCCCTGTGTTGATCATATCGTGGGACATTTCAACGGTAAAGGCGATGGCATATTTGTGATCTAGCTTTATCTCCTCACCGTACTCGCCCGATCCGCGACCGATGTGGGAGTAGATGTGGTAGGGCTGAAGCTGGCAGATGCCGACATCCCGTGCCCCATGGTAAACTGCCAGGTCTTTGATGAAATGGGTCATTTCATCCGGGGCGGCTTTGACCTTTGCCTCTGCGACCGGTCCATCAACGGCATCCCGCAGGGCTTCGGTCAGGAAGAAATCACCTTGCGGTGAGGCAGCCAGCTTCTGGTTGAAAAACAACGCGCCGGGTTCGAGTAAACCCGGGTTTTGTCGGAAGGTTTCATCCAGGCTTTTGTGTTTGGGGTGGTCGCTATAATAAGATTCGTATTTCGGTGTGCCCGGTTTCAGCCGTGCTCGGGCAAAAATGATCGTACGCTCGTCCACCCGTTTCACCGGGGGTGGGGAGGGGGTGATCTTTGTTCCAGCAGGCAAGAAGAAAAGGATGATCGCTGCCACGGCACCCCCAGCAATGATTGCCAGCCCGATGCTTTGAACAAGCTCTGGGGAGAACACCAGCGCAGTAAATGATAAGCCGCTCAGCAGGGCAAATAAAAAGGATAGACGGCTTGCCCTGTGGTGTTTTTCGCGCAAGGATACCAGCGCAAAGCTGAGG
>JAXHUT010000008.1:0-7067 GCA_034189405.1 Chloroflexota bacterium | reverse complement strand
AGGGGGAATTGATTTAAAGTATTAGCCTGCGCACTTCAGCCATGTAACGTCTTAATGATTGACAAACTAAACCCCAATCTTTTACCTAACCCTAAATCCCTTCCCTAAAAGGAAGGGACTTTAACTCCCCTTCCCTTTAGGGAGGGGGCAGGGGGTAGGTTATCTTCAGATTTTTCAAGAATTAGATCATAGCAGATGGTGTTGATCTCACCCTGACGCACATTAATCATTGATTTCTAAATTTTACCCCCCTAGCCCCCCGCAGGCAGGGGGAATTGATTTAAAGTATTAGCCTGCGCACTTTAGCCATGTAACGTCTTAATGATTGACAAACTAAACCCCAATCTTTTACCTAACCCTAAATCCCTTCCCTAAAAGGAAGGGACTTGTTCGCCTTCCCTTCAGGGAGGGGGTAAGGGGGTAGGTTTGTCATCAGATTTTTCGAAAATATTAGCGGAAGGTACAGCTGTACACTAACCCCCCGCAGGCGGCGGGAATTAATTTAAAGTCTTAAAAGGCAAAGGACATAATGGCGATCTGTGGGAACCCTATGGCAGGGTGAGGGTTTCCGTTTACAGCCAGTATTTTTATGCTTGTATGAAAATGCTATCCAAGAATATTCAACCACTTTCCGTTTGCGTCAAGCAATTCGAAGTGATAAATACTCTTGCCCGAATTTTGAAATGGGATGGGCTGCTTATTGAGTCGCGCTTCTTTTGGTTTCCAGGGTAAATAAATACTCAAACATCCATCAGCTTGTCGTTCTAATTCAAGCCTAAGGGAAATTTGTTTTCCAGCTGCCTGCCATTCACCCACTTCCAAACCCTGTGATAAGTGAATATCGCTTCCCAGGTAGCTTGGTTGATCCGCCTTGAAAGGTCTGACCGCAATAATGCGGACGCCATGCGGTGGAACATTATCAAAGACAAGTGGGGAGGTGTTTTCCATTTTCCCCGTTTCACCAAGCCAAAACTCTCGCCACCAATAAACCTGGTCTCCTGGTAGATTGAATTTCTCTGGAGAAAACAATAGTGAGACGGGTCGATCCTGCCAATTGAATATTGCCAGTAAATGCCAGGCACCTAAAGTGTTTTCAAGATCAAGCCGTATAAGGATCGGTGTATGATTTTCAAAAAGGTCACATATATAAGGGCGCTGGTCGATCACAGGCAGAAGGACCTGTGCAATCCTCAAGCGGTCTTCCGGCAGGTTTGGTAAGTCATCAGAAACCAGCAAAGAACCCCCGGTCAAGCCAATGGCGGTTGCCAGGGATTGTACCTCGACGAGACTCAATTCGGTGTCCGGTCGCACTAGCAGGCAGTCCGGGTCATTGACCCACCAGTGCCGATGTAAAGGTGCCCTTGTGAGAATGTTTTGCAGTGCATTTCGTGCCGAGGGCATATTGACTTCTTTTGTCAGCAATTTTGAAAATGGGGGAAAGTGGGGTTCCCAATACCCGCTGACATCAGCCCCGATGCGCATGGCATCGAACAAGCCCAAAGCGGAACCCAGGGGGCAGCCGCATGCCAGCATCACGATATCCGGTCCCGCGGCTTTCCGCAATGCCGCTAACCCAAAGCGAAGGACTTGCGCGCGCGATTTTGTGGGATCATGGTACTGACCTTTAACCGCTGCAGCGTAAAGGAAATCCAATTTCAAATATTTAAAGCCCCAATCATTGACTGCGGTGCGAATGACCTCACAAGCATATTCAAGCGCTTCTGGATGGGTGATGTCAAGGGCATAAGTAAAGGTATTCCAAACAAAACCAGCCGATACTAGTTTTCCATTTTCATCACGTAGTAGCCAATCCGGGTGATCTTTAACCAGTTTTGCCTTAGGATGGATAATGAATGGTGCCAGCCAAAGCCCCGGGATCAGGCCTGTATCCTTTGTTTTCTTTGCGATCGGGGATACGCCGTTTGGAAACCCGGGGACAAAGTCAAACCAATCCCCGGGATAGGTCTCAAATCCGTCATCAATTTGAAGTAAGGGTAGGGGAACCTGGTCTTGAAGGGCAAGGACGGATGCTAAATTGGCGTTTATATCCTCCTGTGTTATGTTTTGGTAGAAATGGTACCAGGAGCACCAACCGACCGGGACGGGAATTCTGGATTGGATTTTATGTTCTTTTGCGACGGTTTCGAGATACATTTCCATGGGCTCGGGTTGATTGAGATCAACAAAACTAAGGCAAGCCCAATCCGTTTTTATTCCCTGCCCAGGATCCAGGCGAGCATGGTCGCCGTTTGCCCACATCCTCAGTCTTGGGCTTGGCGCTAATGCCGCCTCAAGGCTGCCAAAATGTTTTTTTTGTGAGATGAACCCGGCAAGCAGTCCGATGTTTTGTTCGTTTTCACACAATACGCCAAACATATCCCCGGAAAAGTGGTTCCCATCTTTGTGATGGGGTGTGTTCGGGTTGAAAATTTGCGGGTCTTGAAACTTGCCAATCATAGAAGTGTGTTGTTTGTCACCAAAGCGATATACCCCGGTGCTGGACCAGGATTGCCAACCATTACTGAAAAAAGTCAACTCCCCTGGCGTCACTGTACCCAGGCTCAGGTCGCCATCCTTGATGCTCAGTGGTGTGATCTGTTCAATAAATATCGGTTTGTTGCCAAGATTCAAGAGTTCGAGTTGGATGAAAGCCATGCCTTGATTCTTCTCCAGACCGATTAGAATGTTGACTACTACATCCCTGAATTCGGTTTCAATCCTTAAATTTTCAACTTCAAGTGTTCCAAAGTGCGTCTCGATCCGGTCAAGATGTTCAAGTTTTGATATAGACCAAAAATCTTCGATCAATTCCGTTTCTTTTCCCTCACATTGACATCGAATTTCAAAACTACTGCGCAATTTTGCTTCAGGAAAAATTTTTGAGTGTAGTTCATAAGTGGCGAATTTTTCCGAAAAATTCAGAACCAGGAATTCATTTTCAATATTCATACGACATCCTCATTCAACAGTGCGCAAAGGTCAGTTCGTGATATGGGCCCTTCTCTCAAAAGCTTCAATGGTTTCCCGGTAAGGTCTATAACCGTGGAGGGAACTGCGCCCGGTGTTTTGCCACCATCAATAAGGAGGTCAATTCTTCCGCCAATCTGCTTGATGACGTCCTCACTGGTGGTTGGGTTTGAATCCCCGGAGATATTAGCGGATGTTGTGGCAAGCGGGCCGGTCGCCTGCAGAAGACGAAGCGTAAATTCATGATTCGGCATCCGGATGCCGATCGTCGGGTAGGGCGACAGTTCCTCTGGAATATCTGCGGCTTTCGGAAGAATTAATGTCAGTGGACCAGGCCAGAAGGCATCCGCTAATTTTCTTGCAGGTTCAATAACCTCTAAAACGAGCATTTCTATTTGCTGGAAATCGCCAATCAAGACAGGAATCGCCTTCTCTATGGAACGTTCTTTAATAGCATAGATGCGATTGAGGGCTTGGGAATTAAATGGGTCAACGGCTAAACCATAAACCGTATCCGTTGGAAAGGCAATCGTTCCCCCGCATTTGATTGTTTTCACTGCTTTTGAGATAGCCTGAGGGTCTTCTGTCGTCAGAATTCTTGTGTGAGTCATGCTGTGCTCTCTGAAATGGTTTTGGCTTACCTTATTCTAACCGTATTTGCAGAAACCCTCACGGGTCTTTATAGGATTTCAAAAATCAGTAAATAATTTGCGTCAGGGATGAAAGATCAGTATTTTATTAACCAGTATTTGAATAACCGGATTATGACCTACCCCCTTGCCCCCTCCCTAAAGGGAAGGGGAACAAGTCCCTTCCTTTTAGGGAAGGGATTTAGGGTTAGGTAAAAATTTTTAGAAATCGATCATTAATGTGCGTCAGGGATGAAAGATCAGCACCATCCGGTAATATAGAATTTTTGAATAACCGGATTATGACCTACCCCCTGGCCCCCTCCCTAAAGGGAAGGGGATTAAAGTCCCTAATTTTAATGAAAAGACAATATTTTAGGAGTGCGGACCCTGCCCAGAGCTTGAAAAGCGTGAGGGTCAGTCCGCAAAATTATGGTGGATCATTCGATTTAGAAGTCGAAACCCTCACCCTGCCCTCTCCCTTTGCCAAAAGGGAGAGGGTTCTTAACAGCTGCATTTATCATTTACCAAAAATTCAGCAACTTGTGGAAAATTTCGTGGAAAATTTCTCACAAATGATAACCTTTGGTTCCAATTGTTATTTAATGCTTTCATGGCAGCAAGATTTGTAGAACCCGGTCAAAACCAGTTAGGTCCTGAATCAATTGGCGATTTGCTTCAGGGAAGATGTCGCTGGCAATATCGAGGCTGGGCTTTCCAAGGCTGGATTCAATCTCTAAAAGAAGACATCCTCCGGGTGATAGATGTGTTTTAGCCTGCTCAAGTAATCTTTCGATCAGATTTAATCCGGATATCCCGCCATCCAATGCCAGCCGGGGCTCCCATTTGGCAACTTGTAAGGTTTCTATTTTAAGGCTCGGTATGTAGGGTAGGTTCGCACATATTAAGTTGAATTTCCTTTGGAGCGGAGTTAGGAGATCAGATTGAATAAATTTGATCCGGGTTTGATCATGGGATCTTGCATTCTCCTTCGCCACTGCGAGGGCTGCCCTTGAGATGTCGAGAGCAAAAACATCGGCGTGTGCTAAGTTCGCAGCCAGGCTGACGGCAATGATGCCTGAGCCGGTGCCGACATCTATAATCGAAAGCGACTCTAGTGATTGCCCGAAGTCGATCGCTTTTTCAACCAGCAACTCAGTTTCTGGGCGGGGGATAAGCACATCGGGTGACACTTTAAAAGGTCGGCTATAAAAATCCCATGATCCCAGGATGTAGGGTAGAGGCACACCCTGCAAATATTGGGCTAAATAATTTTGCAGGGTGTGGGTTTCAGTAGATGTGAGTTCGTATTCGCCATGAGCGAGAATCCAGCTTTTTGTTTTGTTAAGCGAAAAGGCTATCAATACCAGGCTGGTATTGTCGGGGTTTTGATCGCCTTTTTCAGTCAGCTTGGTTCTAACATCTCGTCTGAATTCTGCAAGGTTGATGACGTTACTCCTCAATCAGGGATAGCTTTTCAGACTCGTCCACCAGGGTCAGCTCGTCAATGAATTCGTCGATATCGCCATCAAGGACGCCGTTGAGGTTGTAGGATGAAATGTTGATCCTGTGATCTGTGACACGGTTTTGGGGGAAGTTATAGGTGCGGATTTTTTCTGATCGTTCCCCTGTGCCGATTTGCGAGCGGCGTGTAGCAGCTTCTTCCGCCATCTTTTTCTGTTCTTCCATTTCGAAAAGACGTGCTTTAAGAATGCTCATCGCGCGTATTTTATTTTGAAGCTGTGAACGTTCATCCTGGCAGGCGACGACCATGCCGGTCGGGTGATGTGTGATGCGGATTGCTGTCGCATTCTTCTGGACGTTCTGTCCACCAGCGCCAGCAGATTTATAAACATCGATGCTGATATCGGAATCGGGAATTTCAATTTCTACATCATCGACTTCTGCTAATACGGCAACGGTTATCGTTGAAGTGTGGATCCTGCCTTGGGATTCTGTTTCGGGCACACGCTGGACTCGGTGAACACCGGATTCATATTTCAGACGTGAATAAGCGCCCTGACCCTTGATCATAAAACTGACTTCTTTAATACCGCCCATCCCCGTTTCGTGAATGGAAAGTATTTCGGTATTCCAGTTTTGGCGTTCGGCATAACGTGTGTACATTCTATAAAGATCTGCGGCGAACAATGCGGCTTCATCCCCACCAGTGCCAGCCCGAATCTCCATGATGACATTTCGTTTATCGCGCGGGTCCTTGGGAACCAGCATACCCTTTAATTGATCTTTGAGTGTTTCTTGTTCTTTCTGTAGAGATTCCATTTCCATCTCAGCCATCGCACGCATTTCCTCATCGTCGGCATCAAGTAATACTTCAGTCTCCTCGATTTTTTGGAGGGTTTCTTTATATGCCCGAGCTTTGGTAAAAACGGGTTCAAGTTCAGCGCGTTCTTTGGAAAGTTCAATTGCCGCGGTGTAATCTTCACCGACAGTGGCTAATTGTTGTTCGATTTCATTAAATCTATCAAGTATTCCCTGTAATTTTTCTAGCATTTTTATATTTTACTCATGATTTCCTATTGAATTTTAACGTAAGGATTATACCATCAAAGGGACAATAGCGTTTTCGTATAGATAAATTATTAGCAAGGTTTGCGCATTGTAATCATACTAAATGTGTCATACTGAATGTGTCAAGGCAATGCTGACGAAGGGGAAGTCTTGCGGTATACTAATCCCTGTGTGAAAATTATGAACGAAAAGAAAACAAAAGTCTATTGTACATATCAGGATGCGCCTGAACATTTTTTTCAAGGTCACCCTGAGTCGCCAAAACGGCTTCAATCTTTAAGGGGTTGGTTGCAAGATCCACCTTATCCCGAAATTCAGTGGTTGAATTTCTCACCCGCTGATAAAGCGGATGTTTTGTTGATTCACCATAAAGAACTGCTTGAAAACATAAAATCAGAATGCCGTCAGGGCGCTCATGTATTTGAGCCAGCACCCTCTTATGTGACGAAAGAAAGTTACCGGGCGGCTTTAGCGGCTGCTGGTGCGACATTAACTATAAGCAGGCGGATTATAGAAGAAGGAACCGGTTTTGGATTTGCGATTGTGCGACCTCCCGGGCATCATGCCGAAGCCGGAAAAGCGATGGGCTTTTGCCTATTGAATAATGTGGCACTTGCAGCTGCTGACGCTGTTGCCAGTGGTTTGGGAAAGGTCGCTATTATAGATTTTGATGCACACCACGGCAATGGGATCCAGGAAATCTTCTGGCAAACCCCTCAAATAGGTTATTTTTCAACCCATGAAAAAGATATCTACCCGGGAACTGGGAAGTTAGGATCCACATTAAACGCTAGAGGGCGAATCATCAACGTCCCTTTACCTGCTTTCTCGGGAAATGATGCTTTTCTTAAGCTATTCGAAGAAGTGCTTGATCCGTGGATTTGTCGCTTTGAACCAGAGATGTTGTTCGTCTCTGCTGGTTATGATGCCCATTTTTCT
>JAXHUT010000079.1:0-2733 GCA_034189405.1 Chloroflexota bacterium | reverse complement strand
GTGGGATCGATGCGATGCATCCTGCCCACCACATCATAGGCTTTAAAAGCGTCTACCTCATTAACGACCTTTTCAGCCAGTATGCAAAGGTTGTTTCTAAATTTCTGCTTTTGTTCTTCAATAGCCATCAATAGTTTATTGAAAGATTCAGCGAATTTCTGCACACCTTCATCTTCTAGCTCTTTGGTGATCTCATCAATCGATATTCCCAGCGCCGCCAATGCCTCAAAATTCTTTTCAGCCTGATCAAGATCATCATAGATCGTGATCTTCGGATCGCCGTGTTCGATATAAGCATCCAGCGTCTTTGGCGGCACCGTGTTAATTGAGTTCTCTGCAACCAGTGATTCAACATATTTAATATCGTCGTAATCGGGGTTCTTTGTGCTGGTTGAAGCCCAGAGTGGTCTTTGTTTATTACCACCAGCCTCGGTGATTTTTTTGAAACGATCGGAACTGAAGAATTCTTCATAATCCTGGTAGGCAAGCCGGGTATTATCCACGGCAATTTTTCCCGTCAATGATTTGGCTTTCTGTACATTTTCACCCCCCTGATCGATGATGGTTTGCAATCGATCGTCCGCCTTTGTCTCAAGACGCGAGACAAAGAAAGAGCCAACAGATGCAATATTGGAAATATCCTGACCAGCATTCAGGCGTTTTTCAAGCCCATCCAGATAGGCATCCATCACCTCAACGTATCTCTTTCGAGAGAAGATTAAGGTCACATTGACATTTACGCCCGCTGCAATCGCCGCTGTAATGGCAGGCAAGCCTTCCTTTGTCGCGGGTATCTTAACCAAAAGATTGGGACGATCTACCGCTTGCCACAACCATTTTGCTTCATCAATCGTCGCCTCAGTATCATGTGCAAGATTAGGATTGACTTCCAAACTCACAAACCCATCTTTACCACCCGTCGATTCATAATAAGGCATGAACAAATCTGCCAAATCCTGAATGTCCTTTATAGCTAAACGATAAAACATTTCTTCTGCTGACAAACCCGCCCATGACATGGTCTGCAAGTCAGCATGGTAATCTTTTGATGATGTGATGGCTTTTTCAAAAATACTGGGGTTGGAGGTGACGCCCAAAATTTCACGCCGTTCAATTCTTCTTTTCAGGGTCCCATCTAAAATCAGTGACCTTTGTAGATTGTCATACCAAATAGATTGTCCTAACAAACGCAATTTAACAACACTGCTCATTATCGTCCTTTCATCTCTTCTTCTTCAATCGCTCGAATTTTACCGACTCTTCGCAAGTGCCTGGGGTCATCTGAGGGCTCAGCCATTATGAAGGATTCCACAATCTTAGAGGCTAATTCAGTACCGATAACCCGTGCGCCTAAACATAACATATTCATGTGATCATGCTCAACACCCTGGGCTGCAGAGTAGGTATCGTGACACAGGCAAGCATAGACGCCTTTGATCTTATTGCCTACGATACAGACGCCAACGCCTGAGCCGCAAAGCGCAACTGCCCGCTCAGCTCGCCCCTCAACAATGGCTCTACCCGCTAACTCGGCAAAATCTGGGTAGTCAACGCTTTCCTCAGAATTTGTGCCCAGGTCAATCGGGGTATGACCCAATTGCTTCAAGGTGTCAATAACAATTTCTTTTAAAGGATATCCTGCATGGTCCGTTGCAACTGCTACTTTCATTTCTAAAAGCCTTTCACCATTTTTTACCGTTATTTTGATTAAATTCATCAAGATGCACTGATTTCAATAAATCAAGCGCCTGGCTTATCACATTCGAAACCGTGAATCCATATTCGTGCATTACACGATTCCCCGGTGCGGAAGCACCAAATTTATCGATGCCGATAATCCTGCCCATATCACCGACCCAACGATCCCATCCCATGGTGCTGCCTGCTTCCACTGCGAGGCGCGCTTTGACATTGGGGAGAAGCACTTCTTCTTGGTAAGCTTGATCCTGCTTGGAAAAAATCTCCCAGCTTGGGAATGAAACAACCCGGACATTAACCCCTTCTGCTGCCAAATCGCAGGCTGCACGAAGAATTAGATTAACTTCCGACCCGGAAGCCATCAAGATCAATTCAGGATCATCCTGACCCATGTCGGCTAAAATATATGCGCCTTTGAGTAACCCCTCTGCCTCGGAGAAGAAGCTTCGATCAATTGTCGGTATATTTTGACGCGAGAGCAATAGGGCCACCGGACCGTGATGTTTGACGGCAAAACGCCAGGCTTGTGCAGTTTCATTTGCATCAGCGGGTCTGATTGTGACCAGGTTCGGGATAATCCGCAGACTGCCGGCTTGCTCAACGGGTTGATGTGTTGGCCCGTCCTCACCGACACCGATGGAATCATGTGTAAAGATCCAAATGGACGGATATTCTGAAAGCGCCGAAAGCCTGATCGCCGCTCGCATATAATCAGAAAACACCAGGAAGGTTCCGCCGTAAGGGATCAACCCACCATGAACAGCCATACCATTCACAATAGACCCCATGGCATGTTCACGCACGCCAAAATGCATATTTCGTCCCTCGGGCGTATCCGCCTGGAAAGCCAGTTCATCGTTGATCCAGGTTTTGTTCGAGGGCGCCAGGTCAGCTGAACCGCCCATAAGTTCGGGCAGGGCAGTTTGTTCATTGCACTGCCGGGCAAACAAAGCGATGGTCATGACTACGTACAGAACGCTTTCGAGAATGGGGCTGTTTTGGCTTTTGTTAATAAACCCATGCCCGATCAACTGC
>JAXHUT010000078.1:0-5962 GCA_034189405.1 Chloroflexota bacterium | reverse complement strand
ACTTCTTCAAACTCTGCACTTTTGTGATCGCCGATGTCAGCGTGGTCTTCCCATGGTCAATGTGTCCCATCGTTCCCACGTTGAGGTGCGGCTTTGAGCGATCAAATTTTTCCTTGGCCATTATTAAAATTACTCCTCAATCTAATAAAAATATCAAATACATGTTTTTAGTATCCTGCTAGCTTTTTCATAACAACTTCTGAGACCGGTGCGTAATGTTTGAATTCCATGGTAAAAACACCTCGCCCTTTCGTTGCAGAGCGCAATTCAGTTGCATAACCAAACATTTCTGCTAAAGGTATCTCCGCTTGAATAGCCTTGGCATTACCAGGTCTTGCATCCATCCCTAACACACTTCCATGTCGGGAATTGATCTGTCCCAATATATCGCCTGTATGTTCTTCGGGCACAACCACCTCAACCTTCATAATCGGCTCGAGTAATACAGGCTTCCCTTTGGGCACACCTTCGCGAAACGCAAAAATGGCTGCCATACGAAAAGCCATATCACTTGAATCGACCTCATGTGATGAGCCGTCAGTCAATGTAACTTTCAGGTCCGTCATCGGGTAACCAGAAACAACACCGCTTTCAACCGCTTCTTTGACGCCCTTTTCTACCGCCGGGATAAACTCTCGCGGAACAGAGCCGCCTCGAATTTCCTCATCAAACACAAAACCTGACCCGCTTTCGAGGGGTTCAATTCGCAAAACAACATGGGCATATTGCCCATGTCCACCTGTTTGTTTAACAAACTTGTATTCAGCTTCAGGAACTGTCCTTGTGATCGTTTCATGGTAGGCAACACGAGGGTTGCCAACATTCGCCTGGACCTTGAACTCACGCAGCATTCTGTCAACAAGAATATCCAGATGAAGTTCACCCATCCCCGAAATAATCATCTGCCCGGTTTCTTCATCCTGTCGAACCTTGAAGGTGGGGTCTTCTTCAGCCAGTTTTCCCAATGCGATACCCATTTTATCCTGGTCGGCCAGGGTTTTAGGCTCAATTGCTACTGAGATTACCGGCTCAGGGAAACTGATCGTTTCAAGGATTATATGATTTGAAGGATCGCTCAGGGTATCACCGGTATAACTATCCTTCAAGCCTAAAATAGCGCCAATATCCCCGGCGTGTAATTCATCCACATCTTTTCGATGGTCCGCGTACATACGTAACAAACGGCCAACACGTTCTTTTTTGTCTTGCGTCGTGTTGTAATATATAGATCCCTTTTTGATTTTACCGCTGTAAACCCGTATATAAGCGAGACGACCAACATAAGGATCGGTCACTATTTTAAATACCAGGGCAGACATCGGTGCGTCAAACTCTGCTGGGCGGGTTTCCTCTTCTTCCGTTGAAGGTCGAAGACCCACGACAGGAGGCACGTCCAGCGGGGATGGCAAATAATCAACAACAGCATCCAACAAAGGCTGCACACCTTTATTCTTTAAGGAAGAGCCGCAATACACTGGGTAAATCTTATTTTCTAACACAGCTTTTCGCAATGCGGATTTCATCTCGTCCAATGTAAGCGTCTTGCCTTCAAGATATTTGATGGTCAAATCATCATCAAGTTCAGCAATGCGCTCCACAAGCTCGGCGCGTTTTTCTTTGATGACATCCACCAAATTTTCTGGGATTTCATCATACTTCAGTTCGCTGCCTAACTCATCCTCAAATAAGATCGCTTGCTCGGTCAGTAAATCAACCACACCAATAAAAGACTCTTCTCTTCCAATCGGAACCTGCATGCCCAAAGGATGTGCACCAAGGCGATCTTCAATAGAAGCCAGCGTGCGCTCGTAAGAAGCGCCGACGCGGTCCATCTTATTAGCAAAGCAAATTCTTGGGACCGCATAACGGTCAGCCTGTCGCCAAACAGTCTCGCTCTGGGGCTCCACGCCCTGCACCGAGTCAAAGACCACAACACCGCCATCTAACACCCGCAAAGACCGCTGGACTTCGGCAGTGAAGTCAATGTGACCGGGGGTATCAATAAGATTGATCTTATAGCCTTTCCAGAAGGTCGTTACAGCAGCTGAGGCAATGGTGATCCCTCGCTCGCGCTCCTGCTCCATCCAGTCGGTGACGGTCGTTCCATCATCTACTGAACCCAGTCGGTAAGTCTTGCCAGTATAGAACAGAATCCGTTCAGTTGTCGTGGTTTTACCGGCATCAATATGCGCGATAATACCAATGTTACGGTATCGTTCTAATGGATAGTCTAGTGCTTCAGGCATGACTGCTCATCCAATCGGATTCAGTAAAATAACAAGGTTCTTACAGGCGAAAATGAGAGAAAGCGCGGTTAGCTTCTGCCATACGGTGTGCTTCTTCCCGACGGCGATATGCTGCGCCGCTGTTCGTAGCAGCATCCATTAACTCGTTTGCCAACTTCTCTGCAAAGGATTTGCCCGGTCGTGCCCGTGATGCTGTGATAATCCAGCGCATTGCCAAAGTCTTTCGGCGGCTCGGATCCACTTCCATCGGCACCTGGTAGGTTGCACCACCCACACGTCGTGGGCGCACTTCCATCATCGGTGAGACGTTCTTCAGCGCGGCATCAAATGTCTCAATTGGGTCTTTACCAGTGCGCTCTTCAATTAAATCAAGGGCGTCATACATCAACCTTGTAGCAGTACTCTTTTTGCCTTTGATCATAATTCGATTGATCATCATCTGGACGTCTATATTTTTATAACGAACATCCGGTGAGACTTCTCGTTTTTCTGGTGTATATCTACGCGCCATACTTACTCCTTACATAAAACAAAAATCAAAATAGGGCAAAGCATCTAAACCATCCCTATAGAACCGATTAAAATGCTTCGCCCTAACTTAAACGGATTTACTGGTTATTTTGGCTTTTTGGCGCCATATTTTGAGCGACCGCGTTTGCGATCCTCAACACCAGTTGAATCCAACGTACCTCGAATAATATGATAGCGGACGCCAGGCAAGTCCTTGATACGACCACCCCGCACGAGCACGACAGAGTGCTCCTGTAACTGGTGACCTTCGCCAGGGATATAAGCCGTGACTTCCATATGGTTCGTCAAACGCACGCGGGCGATTTTCCGCAAAGCGGAGTTCGGTTTTTTAGGGGTCATTGTACGCACGACCGTGCAAACACCGCGTTTCTGCGGGGCGCCCTGTGGCTGACGAATACGTTTCTGCTTTTGCGAATTATACGTATACTGCAGCGCTGGCGCTTTGCTTTTCTTACGTTTTGATTTTCGGCCTTTGCGTATCAATTGATTAATGGTTGGCACATTTGCCTCCAAATCTTATACTAAATAATATCTTCTTCCAATAATGGAGGCCATCATCATCTTTCAAGATGGCCTCTCTGCTATTTATTTTTTCCTTCAGAACTGACCGGGGTTATAGGGCCAGCATGAAGGTAACGAAGGACGATTCTACCATGGGCTTTCAGGGGCGTCAAGCAAATTAACTAAAATTGATCGCCTCGAGAGACACAAGCTTTAGATATCTCTCCCAATACTGATCAAACCAGTGGGCGTGTTCGGTATACGCGGTCTGTCCTCGTCTTTTCCAAAAGAATTAATTTCACCGGTATCCAGAACTGCTTCAATTGCAAGGCCTAAACTTTGCATCTCTTTGACCAAAACTTTGAAGGCTGCCGGAATACCTGGATCTTCGATGGGTTCACCTTTTACAATTGACTCATAGGTACTCACACGGCCAGTGACATCATCGGATTTGACAGTCAGCATTTCTTGCAATGAATAAGCCGCGCCATAGGCTTCAAGAGCCCAAACCTCCATCTCACCAAAGCGCTGCCCACCGAACTGGGCTTTACCACCAAGGGGCTGCTGTGTCACAAGGCTGTAAGGGCCTGTTGAACGGGCATGAACTTTATCCTCAACAAGATGGTGCAGTTTGAGAACAGTCATTAAACCAACGGTGACTGGATGGTCATAGTATTCGCCGGTTTTGCCATCACGTAATTTTTGTTTTCCGAGCGTTGGCATCGGACGATCAACTTCCTTCATCACCTCGCGCGCCTTCACTGCCAAATCTTCTCCAATCAGATTTTTATCAACCTCGTACCCAAATGATTTCATCCACAATTGGAGAGAGGCATCAATTGCTGCAGTATCCTGATCATCACGCTCTATTAAAGAAACTTCATCCGTTTCAAAGAAGGTAATCTTTTCCGGGTCATAACCTTCGTCCCGTAACCACTCCTTCAAGGTCACACGTCGGGCATAATCTCGGTTTGAGCTCAGTTCATAAACATCATACCCGCGCTCACCCAACCATTCTTCAAGGTAAAGCAGCCGAACTTCATCATCATCCTGAATTGCATCCGGATCATATTCGAGCTGCTTCAACCAATCCCAGGCTTTTTCACCTGTAACTTCCCAGGCTCTATCAATCATCCAGGCACGGGCTAATTCTGCTTCAATTTCAACTTCGGTCGCACCGTCAAAGACAGGGGTGACAGCCCTGAAGGCAAGCCTTTCTGCAGCCCAGCCCAGGTGTACTTCGAGAAGTTGTCCGAGGTTCATTCGCCCAGGTACGCTCAATGGATTCAAGATAATCTCAACAGGTCTGCCGTTTTCCAGGAATGGCATATCTTCAACAGAGACAACCTCCGAGATAACACCCTTGTTCCCATGCCGCCCAGCCATCTTGTCACCTACTGTGATCTTTCGTCTTTGGGCGACGGATACACGAACCATCATATCAACGCCAGCTTTGAGATCAGCGTTCTCTTCCCGCGAGAATACTTTCACATCAACAACTGTACCCTTTTCACCATGGGGCATCCGCAAAGATGAGTCTTTGACATCGCGTGATTTTTCACCAAAGATCGCTCGCAGCAGCCGCTCTTCAGGTGTCAACTCCTTTTCACCCTTAGGCGTGATTTTGCCAACCAAAATGTCATTTGGGCCAACTTCCGCCCCAATCCGAATGATTCCGTATTCATCCAAATTTCTAATGGTGTCCTCGCCTACATTTGGAATATCCCGGGTGATCTCCTCCGGACCAAGTTTTGTATCACGAGCTTCAACTTCGTGCTTTTCGATATGGATAGAGGTATAACGATCTTCCTGGACCAATTTCTCGGAAATTAATATGGCATCCTCAAAATTGCCGCCTTCCCAGGAGACAAAAGCAATCAACACATTCTGACCAAGTGCTAAGTTGCCATCAACGGAAGACGATGAATCACCAATGATCTGTCCCTTTTTCACTTTCTGCCCTTTGATGACAGCAGGGCGCTGATCAATACATGTGGATTGGTTCGAACGACGATATTTTTGTAAATTATAAACACGAATATTACCGTCATTTTCCCGAACTTTAATCACACGTCCTGTGACGGAGACAACCTCACCATCTTCTTCAGCGACAACAAGCTGACCGGAGTCAATCGCAGAAAAAGCCTCCATGCCTGTGGATACAATCGGGATTTCTGGTCGGACCAATGGCACAGCCTGTGCCATCATGTTCGATCCCATCAATGCCCGGTTAGCATCATCGTGTTCAAGGAAGGGAATTAAGGCTGCACTGACACCCACAATTTGCTGTGGTGCCACATCCATGTAATCAATTTCCTCAGGTTTGCTGATTTTAAAACCAGATTGATAGCGACTGGAAACCCGGCGAATAAATTCATTGTGCTCATTAAGCGGTGCATTCGCCTGCGCAATCACAAACTTATCTTCGCGATCTGCGGACAAATATTGATAGTCTTCCGTGACAAAGGGCGTTATCAAAATCCTGTCACGATCAATCTTGGACAACTTCTTTGCCAAAGCTTTTGTTATTCGTTCGCCGCTTTCAGCAATAACTTCATCCGTCTCAGGGTCTTTAATATCTTCCCGTAATTGGCGACCGACAAGATCATCCGTTGGTCGCAACGACTTAAGAACTTTGCGATAGGGTGTTTCAATAAAACCATATTCATTAACCGTAGCATAGG
>JAXHUT010000077.1:0-2764 GCA_034189405.1 Chloroflexota bacterium | reverse complement strand
CATAAATTTTCAAAGAGGCATTATTTATGCTCCATTAAGTAGGAAATCTTAGATCAGATTTCCTAAGTAAAACCACAGGTTATTCTAAGCAATTTCACAGGTTGAAGTAATAAGATAGACACACATTAAAAACGAAACAATCGTTTGATTTTTATTCTGTCAAAGAGAAAAATTATGAACTCTGAGGAATTTGTTAAGAAGAATATGAGAATGCCGAAGAAAATAGCAATTGTTCTGATTCTGATAATTCCGGTAATTTTCATCAGTTGTGTGGGCATAGACCGGACATTCGCTTCATCTGGTGTCATAGATACAGTTTTATCTCGCAATGTATCTGGAACAGAAATGACTGAATCACCGACATCATCCGATGCACTATATGTCTTTGAAACGATAGACACTGATGATTCACAGATAACTAACCTTTACACCAATGAATATGAAGACCAAATCATCTCTTTGTATAAAACAGCCAATCCCTCGGTTGTTAACATTACCAGTGTGGCTTATGTATTTAATAGAATGCTGGGGCAATTACCTGAAGAAGGAATTGGTTCTGGCTTCGTTTATGATACAGAAGGACACATTATCACCAATTATCATGTGATAGAAGGTGCAGATGAACTGATTGTAACCTTAGCCTCTGGCGAAGAGCTTAATGCGACGGTTGTTGGAATTGATGAAACCAATGATATTGCTGTACTGCAGGTTGATGTCGGGGAGGATTTCCCTTCACCTTTACCATTGGCTGATTCCAGTCAGGTGGTTGTTGGGGAGACGGTACTGGCAATTGGAAATCCTTATGGGCTTGATTGGACTCTGACGACAGGTGTTGTAAGCGCTCTGGGTCGGGTGATTGAGAGCAGTCAGGAAGGTAAGTATATCGCTGAAGCTATTCAGACTGATGCGGCGATTAATCCGGGTAATTCTGGTGGACCTCTGCTAAATATGGATGGCCAGGTGATTGGGATCACTTCCCAAATTATCAGTGAGAGTGGATCATCATCCGGGCTTGGATTTGCAATATCCTCAAATATTATTGATCGGATTGTGACTGAAATTATTGAGAACGGTTATTATTTACATTCTTGGTTGGGTGTCGAAACCTTGGGCCTGACAGATTATTCCATTGCAATTTTGGAAGAGGCTGGTATGGATGTTTCTGTGGATAGCGGGGTTCTGGTCATTGGATTAGAATCGGGCTCTCCTGCACAGGAAGCGGGCATTACTTCAGGTAATCAGCGTTTAAGATTCGGCCCCTATATTATCCCTTTAGGCGGTGATATTATCACAGCTATTAATAATGTCCAGGTGACATCCAAACAAGATTTAATGGTTTATTTAGAGACTGAAACCAGTATCGGTGACACAGTTCAGCTAACAATCATCAGAGATGGTAAATCTCAACAAATTGATATAACGTTAACCGCTCAACCATCCTCATCTCGATAAAAAGGATATTTCATGAGTGACTACAGTCAACAAATTAGAAAATTTAACCGTTTTGAACTTAAATATTTGATTACGCTCCGTCAAGCAGGGGAGCTAAAGGCGATCTTGAAGAAATATATGCTTCCCGATGCGTTTGGTAATAGAGATAACCGATATCAAGTTGCCAGTCTTTATTATGATTCCCCGGATTTACGCTGCTATTGGGAAAATGAGAACGGAATCAAGACTCGGCGGAAACTCAGAGTAAGATATTATGATTCCGATTCAGTCATCACAGAACAGACACAGGTTTTTGTGGAGATTAAACAACGTGTCGATCGAGTAACCCAGAAACGCCGAGCAATACTGCCTTATATTGATGCTTTGCAATTATGCCAGGATCGGAAGATGCCGGAATGTGACCCTGATGACCGTCCTTTAGTTGAGGAAGCCTATGTATTTCTGTGGCAGTACAATCTTATCCCCGCTTCCATTATCCGCTATGATCGTCAGGCTCTTGTCGGAACAATTTATGATCCCGGTTTGCGAGTGACCTTTGATACGGATATCACCTTACAGCTGCATCCTTTGCGCTTGCACGATAGACGTCCTGGATTGCCGTTGACGTCACCCAATCAGGTCGTAATGGAAATTAAAGTCAACGAGCGAATGCCCTATTGGCTTACGGAATTAATTGCAGCAAAAAACTTAAATTTAATCAGGATCAGTAAATATTGCACCGGGATTGAGGCTGCCTGGGAAATGCCAGAATTTCAATGCCGAAATTTGATTTCAGAAAGCACTAATGAAGTTCTTTCTTCGACCTATTCTCTCCCATTGTTTTGGGAAAACCTATGTAAATCAAAAGAAAATTCAATAAAAAAGGAAAAAGAAAATGGGAATTATTAACTTTCAGGATATGACCAGTGCATTTACGGTAATCGATGTTGTGCTGGTGTTTTTACTCAGCTTTGCTTTGAGTGCGTTTATCGGTTGGATTTATAAGATCACACATCGTGGATCTTCCTACACCCAGAGCTTTGTTTTTACACTCGTTTTGAATGGGATGGTTGTGGCTTTGGTGATGATGATAGTCGGGTCGAATATCGCCCGGGCTTTCTCATTGGTGGGGGCTTTATCAATCATCCGCTTTCGGAATGCGGTCAAGGAAACTCGGGATGTGGGATTTATCTTTTTCACCATGGCGATTGGTATGGCGGTAGGTACCCAGTTTTATACTCTGGCAGTGATAGGTGCTGTGGTGATCAGTTTGTTGATTGTATTGATGGTTCGATTTGATTGGTTTGCTCAAGAAATGGCTAACCAAATTCTG
>JAXHUT010000076.1:0-2869 GCA_034189405.1 Chloroflexota bacterium | reverse complement strand
AACCAGAACAGGTATTAGTCAACCAGGAATTAGGCAATTAGGGCAAAAGTTTGAAGCAGAATCATCGCGTAATTTCATCCTTAAAGCCAATTTATCGTTAATTCTGAAACTTATTTTTACCTAACCCTAAACCCCTTCCCTTCAGGGAGGGGTGTGGTTGTCATCCGGTTTTTCAAATACTGGATAATAAAAAGCTGACATTTCATCCCTGGCGCTAATTAATCCAACAACAAATCCCCGTTTTATTTCATCCAGCCCGTTTTACTTTCATGGTCATTTTCATCAGGGGGCTTCCTTTTCTGCTTGTACTTCCGTCGACCTTCCATCACTTTCTGGGCAGTCACAATTGTTCCAATAATGATACCGACCAGCTGCAGGATAAACGTCAGAAAAGCCAGGAAAAAGGTGCTTTTAAGGACGCCCATAATTGTCAGGAAGGGCAAAACGACCCCGAACGTCACACACAGTATCCCCAACCAGAGCAAACTACGCTGAGAAATCAGGTTCTTCAAAACGTTCATCATACAACCAGCAGGCTGCCTCATGCCCCTCTTCAATCTTAAAATCGGGTGGATCTTCAACATCACAAACACCGCCAATTGCCCATTTACAGCGTGGATGAAAACGACAACCCGTTGGGGGTTGCACCAAACTTGGCGGTTCCCCAGGCGGGACCTCTTTGAAGCCTAGGGCGTTCTCATAATCCGGTTCGGACGTAGCCGTTAATAAGGCAAAGGTATATGGGTGCTTTGGATTTGTTAGCAAATCGTGTTGTTTTGCTTTTTCTGCAATTCTCCCTGCATACATCACAAAAATATACTCAGAAAAATAACGGACGGTTGAAAGATCATGCGTGATGTAAATAAAGGAAATATTATGGTCCTCCTGAAGCGCTCGCATCAATTGTAAAACCTCAACACGAACGGAGGCATCAAGCATTGAAACCGGTTCGTCCGCCACAATAATTTCAGGGTTCTGGATCAAAGCTCGCGCAATCACCACACGCTGCTGCTGACCGCCGCTGATCTGATGCGGGAATTTATTGATATAGTCATTAACCGGAATTAACCGAACTTCTTCCATAGCCTGACGAATACGATCCATGCGCTCTTTTTTATCTTTCATCCCGCCTACAACCAGGGGCTCTTCTAAAATCTTTCGGACGGTCATAAAAGGCGGTAACGCGCCGTAAGGGTCCTGCTGCACATAGCCAATCTGCGTCGAGCGGTACCAGCGCAGGGTTTTCTTGTTCATCTCATTCAGTCTCATATCGTTATAATAAATATCACCTTCGGTGATCTCATTCAAGCCCAAAATGGTCTTCATCAAGGAAGATTTACCGCAGCCCGATTCGCCAACAATGGCGATAGCTTCACCGCGTTTAAGCTCGAAACTTACCCCATCAACGGCATGAACAAAACCCGTTCGGGCAAATCCAAAGCGTCTGAGTTCAAACCACACCTTAAGATCACGAATATCGAGCACATTTTCCCCCTGATGCTTTTGTCCTTCAACCTGTACTACACCCAGGGTCATTGATTCATCTGTCATTGGTAACTCCTAAAGGTTCTCTTCATAAAGCCAGCACCGCACTTTAATCCCATCCTTGTTGAAGACAGGGGGATCTTGATCGCATTTTTCAAAGCGCTTTGGACAGCGCGACTTGAAACGGCATCCCGTCGGCGGATTGAGCAAACTTGGCGGCGTACCCTTAATGAATTCCAATTCATCATCCCCATGCAACCGTGGCACACTGGCCATCAATTTTTCAGAGTAAGGGTGCAGCGGCTTTGTGAAAAAGCGTTTTGCATCGCTGACTTCCACCATTTGCCCGGCATACATCACTGCCACATTTTCCGCCAATTCGCTCGAAGTGGCAATATCATGGGTGATCAATATGTAACTTGTTCCAAATTCTTCTTTAAGACGTTTGAGTACATTAAAAATGTTCGCCTGGGTTAGAAGGTCAAGGGCAGAAGTTGGCTCGTCAAGGATAATCAAGTTGGGTAATGTCACCAGTGCCATCGCAATCGCGGATCGCTGACGCATACCGCCGCTCAACTCAAAGGGATAGCGGATCAAGAAGTCTTCAGGGACACCAACATGCTGGAACATTCTACGCGCCATACCCCATGCTTCATCTTTCTTGAGCCCATGGTGAACCATGACCGGTTCAGCTACCTGGTCACCAATTCGAAGCACCGGGTTTAATGAGTTCAAAGCTGCCTGGGGTACCATAGACATCCCTACCCAACGCACATTACGTCGAAAGGCTTCATCATCCAGCTGCATCACATCCTGGCCGCCAAACCACACCTTACCCGTATAAGTACCGGCATTGCGGGGTAATAAACGCAAGATCGCCTTTGCCAGGGAGCTCTTGCCGCAACCCGATTCCCCCAGGATCACGACAGAGGAATTGTTATCGAGCTCAAAGTCCACGCCGTCCACTGCCTGAACAACACCCTGTGTAACATTGAAATGTAATTTTAAATCTTCAATTCGCAATAATTTATCTGCTGTTGATGTTGTCACCATTGTTTTATAGCCCTCTCAATCTCGGGTTGAAAATTCTATCCAGCGAAAAGCCGAGCATTGCAAAACCAAAACCCGTAATCATCAGCAAAACTGCTGGCTCAAGAATCCAGTAATACCAACCGCGATAAAGCGCAGCATTTTGATATGCGTCATTAATGGTCTTTCCCCACGTCGGCAGCACAGGGTCACCAATCCCAAGCAAAGCCAGGGAAGCTTCCAAAAAAACAAAAGCGGGAACGGCAGAAATTAATCCCGGAATAAGCAGGGGGATGATCCGGGGAATAAGGTATCGGAAAATGATACGCCCATCCTTGGCGCCGTAAGCCTGGGC
>JAXHUT010000075.1:0-2060 GCA_034189405.1 Chloroflexota bacterium | reverse complement strand
AATTTTTATTTTGTTTTGATCGGAGATGTAGCCTTGTTCAAATGCTAAATCGATATGACTTGAAAGTTCCATCAAAGATCCACGAGCCAGATAACAGAAACGAATGGTCTCCTGATAATAATATCGCCCAAAGCCCTCAGCGATGTTAGCGGGAACACTTACTGCTGCCCGTCTTATCTGCGATGACAAGTTATATTTCTCCTCAACTGGCAAGTTGGGAAGAACAATTTTATAAATTAACTTAACGAGTTCTTGTGCTTTTTGATAGACTTGTAAGCGATTCAACCCTTCCATGCTAATTTCCTACCTCTACTAATCCTATTTTCTACTCACTAATCACTATTCACTAATCACTATTCACTAATCACTAATCTCTAGAACTGCTTCAAAAACCGGATATCGTTATTCCTGAAATGGCGGATGTCGTCAATACGGTAGCGCATCTGGGTGCTGCGGTCGATGCCCATACCAGCCGCGAACCCCGAGAACTTCTCGGGATCATAACCGCCATATTCCAATACAACCGGGTGGACCATGCCGCAGCCTAAAATCTCAAGCCATCCGGTATCCTTACACACCGGGCAACCTTCACCGCCGCAGACATAACAACCCACATCCATCTCAGCACTGGGCTCTGTGAAGGGGAAATGTGATGGGCGTAAACGTGTTCCGGCATCCTCGCCAAACAGCCGGCGGGCAAAATCTTCCAGAGTCCCTTTTAATTCCGCAAATGTGACATGCTCCCCAATCACCAGCACCTCAACCTGGGCAAACTCGATCTCACTGCGTGCAGACAACTGTTCGTAACGCATGGTTGCACCCGGTAAGATCGCCCTGATCGGCTCAGGTGCGCGATCGCGCATCACCCGGATTTGCGCTGGTGAGGTGTGTGTTCGCAGCAAAACACCCTCGGTTTTGGTATAGAAGGTATCCCACATATCGCGGGCAGGGTGATAGGGTGGCATATTCAGGTAGGTGAAGTTGAAGTCATCGGTCTCTACCTCAGGAGAGGGATAAACCTGGAAACCCATATCGCCAAATATGCGCGTGACGCGCCTTAATACCTGTGTCAGTGGATGCAGCCGCCCATGGATAATCGGACGACCGGGCATGGTCACATCCAATTGTTCCGTTTCTAACGTTTTCTTCAAAGCTTGTTCTTCCAATAACCGTCGCTTTTCTTCAAGGGCCGTTTCCAAAACTTGTCTGACCTCGTTGGCAGCCTTCCCCATTACCGGGCGCAATGCCTTATCCAACGTCCCCATATTGCTGAACACCCCCATCACAGGCGAACTGCGCCCCAAATGGGCGACTCGCCAGGCTTCTAAGGCTTCCTCATCGGCAACAGCCGCCAAAACAGCTAGTGCACCTGCTTTAATTTCTTCCAATTTTTCTAATTCTGCTTTTTTTTCTGCCATAAAATCATCCTCCAGAAATAAGTTTACAAATCAAAACATCAACTTGCATTAAACAAAACGCCCGTCCTGAACAAAAGGACGGGGCGACCGCGGTACCACCTTTATTGACCATACAGCCAGGCTGCAGGATCCACTCACTGCCAACAACAATCAAGCAATTGGCGACCCCGATAACACAGGGATTGCGGCTCAGACTACCAAACATTACTTGTCCTTCACCTGAGCGGCTCAAAAGGGAACTTCAGTTGGGTTCAGCAGGGTGTGGGTCTCAGTCTTGCCCGCACCGCCCTGTCAGCCTCTACCGACTTACTTTCCTTCGTCGCAGCCGATGGCATATTTTTATACCTCTATTATTGCTAAAACTTCGACATGTGTCAAGCCAATAAAGCAGCAATTCTAAATATGAGAGAGAAAACGACACAGGACGAATAAAAAGTGGATGATAACATGATTGTGGAAAGTGCAGATGAAAACCCAAAACTAAAACACAGCCGCATATGAGCAAAATTTTCAGCGAGGCAGCATGCTGAAAACACCGCAAACTAGGTCAGCAGTGTAACTCCCCTCAGCGGATCATAGAGGATTAACCTCATATGTCCGGAATAAGTTCCAGACCGACAAGCATGAAATGCATCAGGTGGT
>JAXHUT010000074.1:0-2499 GCA_034189405.1 Chloroflexota bacterium | reverse complement strand
TCATGCACTCGAACGATATCTGCACCGCGATCAATGGCTAAGGCAACTGCCGCAGCGGTGCCCTCAATGCGCGCATCAGGTGGAAGATCAAGGGTATAACCAATGAATGATTTGCGTGACGGCCCAACCAGCAAGGGGTAACCCAGGGCTTTGATCTGGTCCAGTCGGTCTAAGAGTTCTAAATTCTGTGAGACGGTTTTACCAAAGCCAATCCCTGGATCTAGGATAATGCAGTCATCTGCAATGCCGTTATGATGCGCCAGGTGTACGCTTTCCATCAAGTCATCACAAATATCCCCGATCAAATCATCATAATCCGTTCCTACATATCGTCCCCCAAGGCGCGCTTCAATTTCCGGTGAACCAGCTTTTGATCGATTATGCATCAACACCACCGGTACCCGGAACGCGCCAACAACGCCCCCCATTTCCGGATCCGCTCGTAGCCCCCAAACATCATTTACCCAGTCTGCACCAACATTTAACGCTTCCCGTGCAACAGATGCTTTGTATGTGTCCACAGAGATCAAAGCATCCGGGTGATTCTTCCTAATTTCTTCAATAACTGGGACAACCCGACTGCGCTCTTCTTGAGCGCTGACAAGCGCTGCCCCGGGCCGTGTGCTTTCCCCACCAATGTCTAAAATATCTGCGCCTTCTTGCAAAAATCGCGCCCCCTGGCCCACAGCTGCATGATTGACATTTCCTGCAGCCAGAAGACCGTCTCCCGAAAAACTATCCGGTGTGACATTGATGATCCCCATAACATAGGTGCGGTTTCCCCATGTAATGCCCCTGCAATTCTTTGAGCTCATGATGCACCTCAATCTTCGGCGTCCGATGGCAGAGCCGCCTGTGCTTCTGCTAGTATTTCAACCCGATCAATCGCGCCCCCCAGGCTGTAAAGTGTCAAATTAAATCCTGCTTGTGCCCCGGCGGACAATGCGCTTTCACCTTCCCATCGCCTCGTTGCAACCACATGCCCATCTGAGTCTAAGGCTGTGACATTAATCCATAAATACCGCGCACCTGAACCCTCTTCGGGTATGTTCGCTGTGCCGCTTATGTCAGCACGACTGCCATCATCCCTGATAGTAACCTCTTGATCAACAAGTTCGACGTCTAAATACCGCTGGTCATCGGGCATAACGGGTAATAAAAAATCAACTTCGGCAGAGGCAGAGAATTCTTCAGGGATGGGTCCCTCAAGATAAACCACCAGGGGCAGGGATGCGCCTGCTGGCAGCAAGTTCAGGGGCATCATCGCTGTTTCTGTACGGACGTCTTCACCCATTTTTACAGTCACTTCTGCAGAAACATTTTCCAACGCGCCCCCCTGATTGTTCTCAAGCAGCACAAAACACCACAAGCCATCCACGGCATCATGATAACAATCGGGGGGTTGCAAAGCTGCATAAGGGGGTGTTGCAGTGGGGGTCAGCGCCAAAGTCGCTGTTGCCGTTGCACCTGGCACAGGGGTGATCGGGATCAGCAAAGATGTCCCCGGTCCCATCATCCTGGGGTTGATCGTGGGATTGGCAGTCATGATCGCTTGCGGGCTGATGCCATACCCAAAGGCAATACCATACATATCATCGCCTTCACGAACGTCATAATAAACCTGTGTTGCGGTCGGGGTAATCGTTGCTGAGGGCGTTGGGCTGACATAATCCGTGGGTAATGGCGTCCCTGAAGGCGTATCCGAAGGATAAGGACGCAAAGTGCCGTCCCGGGTACGCGTGGGTGTCACATCCGGCTGTGGGGTGGCTCGCACACAAGAGGATAATAAAACAAGGGCCAGCAAGAGCAGGGGTGTTGGCACCAGCCTGATTTTTTCCATGCCGGCATTATACCAGTGAAGTTCAAGCCCTTCCAAACAACAATTTCCCGCTTCACTACCAAATTCTCGTTAGAAATCCATAAGAGTTCTCATGTTATACTTGCAAACCGCCCTCAAGAGGACTATAATCGGAAAGGATAAAAATTAGAAAGTTTATTATGCCTACCTATACGTATCATTGTGATAATTGTGGAATCCGCTTCGACCAATATCAGAAATTTACAGAAGCGGCTTTAACAACGTGCCCGGAATGTGGTGAGCCAACATTACGAAAGGTTTACCAGCCGGTGGGTATTGTCTTTAAGGGAAAAGGATTTTACGCGACCGACAACCGGTCCCCAAGCGGACAAAGCTATACATCAGATAAGGATGATTCTGGCAAAAAAGAAACAGAAATTAAAGATGAGAGTAAAGCTGAATCAAAAACCGAAAGCAAATCGAAAAAAACAAAAACAAAAGACTCTTAATCCAAAAAAAATTTTATATTAACGGGCTGCAGCCCGTTTTTTTATTTTAACCCATAAATATGCTGTAAAAATTCCTGATTGCAAAGGAGGGTTGCTCTATCTGGGGGCTTCCCTTTTTTCAGGAGGTTCACCTATTAAAAAATTGGGCTGGCTAATATCCATACCGCCAAACCATGGATTGCGCTATAATCT
>JAXHUT010000073.1:0-3582 GCA_034189405.1 Chloroflexota bacterium | reverse complement strand
ACTCGTAGGGCAGGATGCGTACTCATGCCTGGAGCGAAGCGGAACACCTTTAGGTGAATACCCTACAAAAAATTGATTTTGGGAGGCCTTTTTGCAACTATTTTCAACACCCTCTTTATTTGGCATTGGGTAAACATCCATTACCCAAATTTATCATTCAATATTCTTTGGCCTTGATTCTTTTTTATGTTAATCAATGAATAATAAATAATTTCCTTGCAGATTACCATGATAATCCTATACGAAATTTAGGGGCACGTTATGCCGTGCCCCTACAAATGGGATAACCGCAATATCTTGTAATGTTACTTCCCAAACTGCTTCTCTAAAATCGATTTAAGGGTTGGTTCACCAATCTCTTGCAGTTCGTAACGCACCCGCTGCATCGGTTTATTGATCTTAATAACTCGTGTCAGATCAATTGGTGTACCGCTGATCACCAAATCAACATCAGCATTGTTTATGGTCGCTTCCAGGTCACGCATCATGGCATCTCCATAACCCATTGCCGGTAAGATTGCTCCTGTGTCCGGGTACTTCTCATAGGTTGCTTTAATTGAACCGACTGCATAAGGTCGGGGGTCGACAATCTCACCCGCGCCGAACCGACGTGCAGCCACAAACCCAGCGCCGTAGGCCATCCCACCATGGGTCAGGGTTGGGCCGTCCTCAACCACCAGCACACGTTTTCCGCGAATTGCTTCTGGGTCATCGACAAACAACGGTGATGCCCCTTCAATCACAAGGGCTTTAGGATTCAAAGCATACAGGTTGTCACGCACGGTGATGACATCCTCAGGGTTTGCAGTATCAACTTTGTTGATCACAAACACATCCGCCAGTCGAACATTAGTTTCACCAGGATAGTAGCAAACTTCATGCCCCGGGCGATGTGGGTCCGCGACGACAATCAAAAGATCTGTCTTATAAAATGAGAAGTCATTATTGCCGCCGTCCCACAGGACAATATCCACTTCTTTCTCTGCCTGGCGAAGGATCGCTTCATAATCCACGCCTGCATAGACAATCACATCATTATCAATGTGAGGTTCGTATTCCTCGCGTTCTTCAATGGTGCATTCATGTTTGTCAAGGTCGCTGTAATCAGCAAACCGCTGCACTTTTTGTTTAACAAGGTCACCATAAGGCATTGGATGCCGGATCGCAGCCACTTTATAACCCATATCCCGCAGAATTAACGAAACACGGCGAGTGGTCTGACTCTTTCCAGATCCTGTTCTAACCGCACATACCGCAACCACGGGTTTGGTGGATTTAATCTGTGTTTTTTCAGTCCCTAAAAGTCGAAAATCTGCACCAGCTGCGTTGACTAATGAAGCTTTATGCATCACATATTCGTGGGGAACGTCACTATATGCAAATACCACCTGGTCGATTTCTTCATCACAAATCAGGTTTTCCAATTCAGATTCAGGGTAAATCGGGATTCCCTTGGGATACAAGCCACCCGCCAGCTCTGCAGGATACTTCCGGCCCTCAATATTGGGGATTTGTGTAGCAGTGAAAGCTACAACGTCATAATCTTCATTATCCCGGTAAAAAGTATTGAAGTTATGAAAATCTCGCCCTGCGGCGCCCATAATGATGGTTCGAATTTTTGCCATTTTAAAAATTTTCTCCTTATTGACTAGATAGTTTGGTCATCAAATAATTAAAACAATCACATTACACTTGGGGCTTTGATCCCCAATAAATCCAGGCTGATCGCAATAACCTGCTGCGCGGCTGCCACCAATCGCAATCGATAAGCTCGAACGTCCGGTTCAGCATTGAGCACCTGACAGGTATTATAAAAGTCATTGAAAGCCTTCGCCAGGTCAAAGGCAAGATTGGCAATGCTCAACGGACGGAAATCCTCAGCTGCGTTCAAAACATCCTGTGGAAGCCGCGTGAGCAATTCAATTAAGTCTACCTCAGCTTTTACAAGACCGGACGGAAAACTGGCTTCCACAGGCAACGGACCACCAGCCTTACGCAAGATGCTTTCTGCGCGCACGTGGGCATATTGAATATACGGCGCAGCCTGCCCATTGAAGTCCAGTGCGGCATCCCAATCAAAGGTGACGACCTTGGTATTATCCCGTGAAAGCATGGTATATTTCAACGCCCCCAGGGCAACCGCTTCGGAAATCTCATCTTTTGCCGTTTCAGATAATTCAGGATTCTTCTGTTCTACAATCTCCCTGGCACGACGGGTTGCTTCAGATATCAAATCATCAAACAAGACCACCGTGCCCTCTCGGGATGCCATGGTGACATTCCCAGGAAGGTTGACCAGCTCATACGCCAGGTGATACAACTTGTCTGCCCACTCGTACCCAAGAATTTCCAGAGTCTTGAAGATCTGTTTCATATACAATGACTGACGCACATCAATCACATAAATGGACTCGTCCAGGTCATATTCTTCAAATTTCTTGATCGCCAGGGGCAAATCTTTTGTAGCATAAAGAGACGATCCATCCGAACGGAGCAGCACCAGCACCCGGTATTCATCATGGGTGCCAGCACGAGCATCCAGGTCAATAATCACCGGCTCTTCGGGTCGCAAATCCTGCGCTAATCCGTTCCTGACCATTTCCTCTACCAGCTCTACACCAGGTTCTTCGACTTCACTCTCAAAATAAATACGATCGAAATCTTCACCAAGCTGATCGTAAATTTGTTTAAACCCCTCAAGGGACCACTGACGGGTCTTTTTCCACAAAGCCACGACCTCCGGATCCTTAGCATTCCAACGTGCATACAATTCCCGCACCTCAGCTTCATTTTCAGGCGCTTGGTACAGTCGGTCCGCCTCGGTATAGATATCATTCATCCAATGGGTCTTATTTTCCCCGGGTTCTTCTCCCCGATGATTTTTAAGATAATTCCACATCCATTTGACAACGTGGAGACCAATATCACCCAGGTAATTGGCGCGGATAACATCGTACCCGGCAAATTCCAGAATTCGACAGACACTGCCGCCCAGAATCACATTGCGCAGATGCCCCACGTGAAAAGATTTGTGTGTATTGGGTTGGGAATATTCCACCATGACCGTTTTGCCAAGGCTTTCGCTTTTGCCGTAATTTCCTCCCGCTTCAAGGACGGTATCCACCACGAGCTGTGCATAATGTGAGGTTGAAAAATACAGGTTCAGGTATCCCCTGACAGCATCAATATGGGAAAATTCTTGGATATCACCTAAATGATCCTTGATACCCTGTGCCAATTCCTGTGCGCGCTTGGGCACATTTACCTTTTTACCTGAACGAGCCTCACCTGCTGCAATTGGAAACAAAGGAATGGCTAATCCCCACTCACCGCTAAAGGGAATTTGACGAAATTCAATAAGGGGGTCGTCAATACCTTCCCTTTTTAAATATTCCTTAATTCTTGACGCAAGTTTATTTTTTTCTTTTTCAAACATTTTTTCTCTTTTGTCTGAATGGTTTTACCAAAAGCTATTATAACATCTGATTGAACCGTGAATGAAACGACGTATTTCTGCAGGTTAATGGTTGGATTCACTGCAAAAAGCCTCATTCCAAAAGAGCATAGCATTATGTGTGGTCT
>JAXHUT010000072.1:0-3782 GCA_034189405.1 Chloroflexota bacterium | reverse complement strand
CTTGGGCGCATGGACAAAAACTCTCTAAAAGCTTCTTCAGCACCCTCAAAATCACCGAGGGTTAATAGGCTTTCCCCTTTTTTATAAATTAATTCTTCTGGTTCGGGGGCAAGTCGTTTGATAAAATCGCGCAAATTATCTTCTTCAAGCACGCCTGAAAACTCAGAAACCACGTGACCATTTATAAAAGCTTTGACCGCCGGGATATTCTTGACTTTGTATTGTTTTGCTAGCCTTGCATTTTCATCAACATTGACCTTTGCCAGGCGGAACCTTCCTTCACCTTTTCGAGCAAGGGATTCAAGCCTGGAGCCTAAAACGCGGCAAGGAACACACCATGTCGCCCAAAAATCTACCACGACCGGAACATGTGTGGAATATTGCAATACTTCATATTTAAAATCAGATTCGTCAACGTTCACAATAAAATCAGAAACCATACTTGTACTCCTGTGCCTTAATTTTAATCGATTTTCTCAGAATAGCAGTCTTTATTCTCCATCAGTATTGTTAATCATTCCAGGTTGAACAATATCCATTACATCACCATGGATAGAAATGATGATTTTAAAACCCATCATGCCCAGATACATGCGTGTTTCCTCGGGAATCCCAATTTGGGCTAATTGATCAAACTGTGCATCCAAATTCTTGAGTTGATTCCGAATCGCCGCCATTGTAAAAATGTCATCCTGACCAAGCATTTCCGCCGCTTGTTCAGAAAGTAAGTCTTCATGCCCTTCGATTTGTTTCTGCATCATTCGCCATACTTGCCTGTCAACGTCTTCTGCAGGAATATGCCGGTTAAAACCCTGGTCGTCAACAATATAAGCAGGCTCATCCCCAATCCAACCTGATTGGACCGGGTTATCATATTCGTCAAAGACTAAACCTGTAAAAATTGCTTTTTTAGGCAAATAATCCTCCAAAATCATAATTTATCATCGATACATAGTATAGTCACCAGATATTAGATTCTAGTTAATCTTTTGAAATATTTTTCCTAAAATCAGGGGATTAATAAATGATCACGCGCGTACCGTGATTATCGCCGTAAATATATTCTTTGGGTGGAACAGCCGGTGTCGTCCACAAATACACCCATTTTGCAGCTTCAGGTGTCAAATTGATACATCCGTGGCTGTGGGGAACACCAAAATCATTGTGCCAATAGGTGCCATGAAATGCAACACCGTTTGACGTGAAATAACTGACCCAGGGGACGCCCGGCAAATCAAATCCGGTATACATGTCATCAGGGGGGTAAGCCATATGACGGCAGGGACGTTTGCGAGTGGTGCGATAATATCCCGTTGGCGTTGAAAATCCACCCTCTCGCGTTCGAACACCACTTGAGATACGTGCCATATACACCACACTATCTCTTTCGTAAGCCTTCATCGTTTGTGCGCCCAAATCTACCTCAATGCGTTTTTCTTCCCAGGGGATCTTGGGAGAAATCGGTAATAATTCCGAAGATGGGACCAATCGGAGGCTTACTGCTGGTACATAAAAATGATTGTAATGGCGGTCATCCAGCAATTTATACCAAACATGTCCAAGCCTGTCTTCTTCCCGACCAACGACCCAATATGTTGAGGTGTAATACAGCCGGTAAACAAGCGGACTGTTTTTATCCATTTGCCAAAAAGCATCAACAAAGGGCACTGTAATCTCTCCCAGGCAGCCCTTCTCTGGTATTCTTGTTTTGGTTTTGTTCTCGTGGTTGTCAACAGGCTGGATATATCGTGAATGGACAAAGCCCTTCCCGCCAATTTGATACCAGACCCGATTTTGTGAGGAATCATTTTCGCTTATTCTTATACCTGTGATCTTCAAAAGGTCGTCCACTGACAATACCACAAGCGCCTTCGATTCTGGATCCGGCTGCTTAAAGAGCTTTTGGCCGGCATGAGTGACCCTGCCCAAGAAGTGACCACCAGAATCCTTATAAATTTTTGCGCTGGGATTCCCAATAAGACGTTTTGGAAGCATCAATCCAGCCATACCCATCATACAAGACCTCAAAAAGTCTCGCCTTGATCCTTGGGATTGAAGGAATTCTAATGGATTTATTTTACTCGTGGACATTGACCAAAATCCCGACATGGGACCAATCAAATAACCATCCGGCTTCTTCGGTGATCATATTAATACAACCGTGACTCATTGGCGTCCCAAAATTATTATGCCAATAAGTGCCGTGGATGCCATATCCATGATAAAAATACATGGTATAAGGGACGTCAGGCAAAAAATATCCGGGTCCGACCATGTCGTCATATCTCAGTTTGATCCAAACCGCAAATTGGCCCACCGGCGTCGGCGTTCGCCAGGTGCCTGTTGAAACAACAAAACTACGAACCAATTCTTTACCTTCGTAAGCAAACAATCGCTGTTCTGAAAGATCAATATCTATCCAACGCTCGTTAAATCCAACATTTTTTGGCAATACAGGTTTTCCTACTTGTGTTGGACGGGGTGTATTGGTCGGGATTAATGTCGCAGTAATTGTAGGGGCTGGTGTTGGTGTGCTCGTGGGGGTTGAAGTAGGCGTTGGAGTCTGTGTAGGTGTGGATGTGGGCGTCGGCGTATGGGTTGCTGTTGGTGTCAGGCTTGGTTTTGGCAGGTTATCCTGGCTGACAGGTCTGGCTTTTTCTACCGCCTGGACGAAACCCGTTGGCACAAGATCAAAACAGAAAAACACCAAGCTGATTGCCAACAAAATGATAAATGTCCACATCCAAACCGGACGGTGTGTTGTGGTTACAATAGGGGGAGATATTTTTAAGGAATCATTTGGAATAAATGGATAAAGCTCACGGGTATCTTCCAGGCTTTTTCCCCAATGACCCAACCCTGAACGCTCCCTCGCCCATGCAAGCGCTTTGTTGACTATCGGATCATCTGGTGCGATATAATAGGCTCTTTCAATATAAGCCAAGCTTGATTTTGGACTGGAGAGCCCACCAAGAAAGAGCCAGGCTTCGACTTCATCCGGGTTCTTTGCAACGATTTCATGTGCAATCTCTCTTGCCAATGAACGTTCACCGCGACGAAGTGCTGCCCGGGCATTTGCTAACAATTGGCGAGTAGATTCTGTCGTCATATTTACGGGTTTTGATTGGATTGAATTGATTCGTTATTGACGTAACATAAAATACCTGCGACGATTCCTTCCGCAACAACATCGGTCTTTTCGGTAAGGAAGCGGTAATCCATGTTCATGAACCCAGCTTCAATAATCGCCGCGCTGGTTTCTGGCGCAATCTCATAAAAAGCGTGGTAATAAGTCATATCATCTGTGACAGATCCCGCATGGTAGGGTAAACCCGTGACCTTGGCATAACGGTCAGAAATGCAGGCAACCAATCGCTGACTGCCGGTAACATCTTGGGTTGAAAGCGCTGATGCAACTTTAAAACCAGTCGCCTGGTCGTTGACATATTCACAGGAATCAAGGTGAATGGATAGGACAAGCGCGCCGTCATAACCGGTTAACCTTGAATCAAATTCTTCAAGCAAATCCACTTCATAACCGAGATCCGTAAGCTGCTTTTGGACCATTGTGGCAATCTCTAAGTTCAATTCAGCTTCCGTCATGCCATTCGAACAGACAGCACCCGGATCAGACCCATAATGCCCTGCCACAATGCCAATCCGATTCGACCGCGCTTGTTCATCAGGATCGAGAACAGGCTCAATGTCACCATCTTCCTGGGCTGATTCAAGCGCCAATGCCATCCTTGCTTCTAGCCCACTTTCAACCAGGCTGCTTGGCG
>JAXHUT010000071.1:0-7657 GCA_034189405.1 Chloroflexota bacterium | reverse complement strand
TGGGTGTGGAAAAGCGATGCCGTTGCCAAAACCACTTTGGAAACCTTTGGCATCAAAACATACCCATTGCACCTGGCAGATGTGAATACAGGACTTGAGACAGAAATGATTGACTCTTTTTATTCTCCATAAGCATTTTTCCTCAAAAAGTTATCCTGAATTCTCAAATTTTTATGGCTGTGACGCGTTAATTCTTCAACGATTATCAGAATAAGATTAATCTTCTCCCCAATGTTCTCCCCAATAGTGTTCTCCCAAATAATTGACTTTATTTCTTCGAGGTGCTACAATCCCTAATTGAATTGTGAAAGGTTTTCGGCCGAGATCGGCCACTGGTAAGATTTTGGAATTATTGACTGATTTTTATACAGCAGTACTTCGCCCTGACCGGCCTGGAAGCCGCGGGGCGTTTTTAATTTAGAGCCGGACACATTTCTTATTAAATTGACTTTCAATGGGAAAATCCCATTTATAAATTTAGAAATTAACAAACCATAAGTTATAGATGTACATAGGAGTACAAAAGGAAAAATAAAATGAGTGACAAAAAAATATTAAGAATTATCCCAATCGGGGGTCTTGGCGAAGTTGGGAAGAATATGACCCTGTATGAATACAAGAACGATATCTTGATTGTTGATGCGGGTATCATGTTCCCTGAAAACGACATGATCGGTATTGACTATATCATCCCCGATTTCGAACATTATTTAAAAGATAAAAAGGACAAGGTGCGCGGCATCATCTTCACCCATGGTCATGAAGACCACATTGGTGCCATTAACCACTTGTTGGAGCATGTCAGTGCGCCGTTATATGCAACACCGCTCACCCGCGGTTTGATTGAGGTCAAACTCAAACGAAATCGTTTCTCGGGCAAAGCTGACCTGCGAACGGTTAACGCTGGTGACCGGGTGCAGATCGGGTCTTTCCATGTGGACTTTTTCCATGTGTGCCACTCCATCCCAGATGGTGTTGGATTGGGGATTGAATCCCCAGCCGGGCTCGTGGTGCATACCGGGGATTATAAGCTTGACAACACCCCAGTGGATAATCGCCCGACAGATTATGCCAAATTAGCAGCGTTCTCAGAACGAGGTGTTTTGGCTTTACTTTCCGATTCAACCAATGCCACCAATCCCGGTTGGACGCCATCGGAGCGCATCATTGATGATGGTTTTGACCAGGTCTTTGAAAATGCTGAAGGGCGAGTTCTGGTTGCTACCTTTGCTTCTTTGATTTCGCGTGTGCAGCAAGTTGCTGATGCAGCAGAGCGGCATGGGCGAAAAATCGCCTTTACTGGCAGGAGCATGGTTGATAATATGAAAATGGCTCGCGAGCTGGGATATGTTGATTTTCCAGAACGGCTGGTGGTCTCTCTAGAAAAATCGCTTTCAATGCCGGACAACAAGGTTGCTATCGTGGCTACTGGCTCACAAGGGGAACCAAGATCGATTATGGGGCGCCTTGCACGTGGGACCAATCGTAAGTTTGACGTGCGCGAAGGTGATACGATAGTGTTCTCTTCACACCCCATACCCGGGAATGAAGAATCTGTTTACCAGACCATCAACCAACTTTTCCGCAAAGGGGCAAATGTGATTTACGAATCAATAGCCCCGGTGCATGTTTCCGGTCACGCAAGCCAGGAAGAAATCAAGCTGTTGATACATCTCGTTAAACCGAAGTATCTTATCCCCCTCCATGGCGAACTGCGAATGTTAAAGCAGCACGCCAAGCTTGCTGAAGAAGCAGGAATCCCAAAAGAGAATATCATCGTGGTTGAAAATGGACAAATCATAGAAATCGTTGATGGTGAATTGCAGCTTGGTGAGCGCATCCCTGGTGATTATATCTTCGTGGACGGCACAGGCGTTGGCGATGTTGACCGAAGCATTGTCGGCGAACGCGAATCTCTTGGACGTGACGGCGCCATGGTTGTAAATGTGACCCTTGATAGGAACAACGGGCAATTAATTGGTAATCCGGAGATTCTTTCCCGTGGATTCATTCTGCCAGAAGAAATGGATGAAATGAAGGGTGAACTTCAAAACCGGGTTAAACAGGCGATTAAAAATAGCAACGGCAATTTGGAAAGCGACATTTTGCGATCGCTAAAATCCTACCTGTACCAGGAGGTTAACCGAAACCCATTTATTTTTGTGACGATCAACCGCAGATAAACCAACATAACAAATATTGAGCGAAGTGATAAAATACTTCGCTTTTTTGTTTAAAAATACTAAAGAATTTAGCCCCTGTGATGATGGAGATTGTTATTGCCAGATATGGCATCAAGTCGGTCAAACACAGATTAAAATTTGGGAGAAATAAGGGTGTTTTTTAACATTCTTAAAAATCGCTGGTTTTTAAGGCTAATCCCTTTGCTCAAAATTTAGGCATGCTATAATAGATTATGCAAATGCGTCCTGCCACTGGTAATAGGGCGCAATTTTTAACCGGTATAAGAAAATTATTTTTTGATATGTCATTTGTTCATCTTCATGTCCACTCAACCTATTCCATTTTGGATGGCTTTAGCAAGATAAAGCCGTTGGTCGCGCGTGTTAAAGAATTGGGAATGCCTGCTGTGGCTTTGACGGATCATGGGACCATGTTTGGAACGGTAGAATTTTTTAATGCGGCCGTGGATGCGGGTATAAAGCCAATCATTGGCTTGGAGACCTATCTGGCGCCTCGAAAAATGACGGATCGTGAGCCACATCGTGATAAGCGTGCGGCGCATTTGCTCCTCCTGGCAGAAAATATGACCGGTTATCAAAATTTACTAAAGATTGCCTCGGCTTCACAATTAGAGGGCTTCTATTATCGCCCGAGGATTGATTTAGACTTTTTAAAGAAGCACAGTGAAGGGCTGATTGCAACCTCAGGCTGTCTTTCCGGGCAGATTCCACGCGCCCTGTACAATAATGACCAGGAGCGGGCTGAGAAATATCTACGGTGGTATCTGGATGTTTTCGGAAGGGATCGATTTTTCATCGAACTGCAATCCCATAACATCAAAGGTTTGGCGCAGCTCAATCAGCGCCTGATCAACCTTGGCAATCAGCATAATGTTCAATTTGTTGCTGCCAATGATGTGCACTACATCAACAAAGAGGATGCCAAGCTTCAGGATATCCTGCTTGCAATTCAAACTGGCAGCCTGCTGGCTGATCCGGATCGCATGCGCATGGATGATGACAGTTATTACCTGCGCACACCCCAGGAGATGGAATCCTTGTTCGGCAATATCCCAGGTGCTATTGAGAATACATTAAAAATTGCAGATAGATGTAATGTTGATCTGACGCCGACGGGTTATCATCTGCCGCTGTTCACAGTGCCCCGTGAATTCACAACCCAATCATATTTGCGGCATCTCTGTGATCTGGGTTTAGACAAGGTTTATGGCGAACGTGCTAAGGAACCTCACATACAAGAGCGACTGAACTATGAGTTGGAAGTCATCCATGATATGGGCTTTGACGCCTACTTCCTCATCGTTTGGGATTTATGCCAGCATGCAAAGGAGCGGGGCATTTGGTACAACGCTCGCGGTTCTGCAGCCGGTTCACTGGTGGCTTACGCATTGGATATCAACCTAATTGACCCCCTTGAACACGACTTGATGTTTGAACGTTTCCTTCAAAAAGGTCGCGTTAACATGCCCGATATTGACCTGGACTTCCAGGATGACCGCCGGGCGGAGATGATGCAGTATTGCGCGGAAAAATACGGTGAGGACAAGGTCGCCCAGATCATCACCTTTGGCACGTTGGGCGCTCGGGCTGCCATCCGGGATGTTGGTCGGGTGATGGATATTCCGATTGCGGAAGTCGATCGTGTTGCAAAGCTGATCCCTGCTGTACCGGGAAGACCCGTCACAATAGCAGAAGTTCTAGCTGAGTCACAGGATCTGCAGCAACTGTATAATTCAGCGCCTTACTATCGGGAATTGATTGATACAGCCAGTAAGATGGAAGGCACTGTTCGAAATGCTGGCACCCATGCGGCGGGACTGATCATCACCGATAAGCCGATTATAGAATATACGCCTCTGCACCGTCCTACGAATCAATCCGATGATAACCCGGTAAACACAGTCACGCAGTACGAAATGTCAATTGTTGATCACCTTGGCTTGCTCAAGGTGGATTTTTTGGGCTTGACGACATTAACCATTATGTCTCGCGCTTGTGATCTGATCAAAGAGCGGCACGATAAAGAATATGATTTGCGCTCGATCCCCATCGATGACCCGGCTGTTTTTGACTTTATCAGCCAGGGGCATACTACCGGCATGTTCCAGCTGGAAGGAACGGGGATGACACGTTACATCACCGAGATGAAACCGCGTGAGTTGGCGCATGTGATCGCCATGATCGCGCTCTACCGTCCGGGCCCGATGCAGTTCATACCTGATTACATCAATTGTTTACACCAAAAAAAGAAACCCGAGTATCCGCATCCGGTTTTAGAACCCATTTTCAAAGACACCTTTGGCATCCCAATTTACCAGGAACAGATTATGCAAGCCGCAATGCAATTGGCGGGATATGAGGCGAGCGAGGCGGATAGCTTGCGGAAAGCCATTGCCAAGAAAAAAGAAGGGAAGCTAGAGGAACATCGGGAGAAATTCATTGCAGGTGCGGTAGCGCACAGCCATGTCAGCAAGAAGGATGCCGCCTTAATTTTTGATGATTGGAAAGAGTTTGCCCGCTATGGATTCAATAAAAGTCACGCTGCAGATTATGGTGTGATCGCCGTCCAAACAGGGTATTTGAAATATCACTACCCGGTTGAATATATGACGGCTTTGCTCTCTGCCTGGAAGAATGATACTGACAAGGTGGCGGCTTATGTCGCTGATTCGCGATCGCTGGGCATTGAGGTATTACCGCCAGATGTCAACAAAAGTGCGTATGACTTCAGCATTGAAGATAATGAGGACGCCTCCCCTGCCATTCGTTTTGGGCTGGGTGCCATCAAGAATGTTGGTGAAAATCCGGTCAAGCTGATTCTCGAGTCTCGTCAGGAGGGTCCCTTTAAAGACCTTACGGATTTTGCACATCGTGTGGATCTGCAGCAAGTAGGGAGGCGTGCGCTTGAGAGTTTGACCAAGGTGGGTAGTTTGGATCGTTTTGGCCCGCGTTTGGCTCTGCTTCAGGAATTAGAAAGAATAATTGCCCTTAGCAGCAGTTTCTTCCGTGCCAAAGAAGCCGGTCAATTGATGTTGTTTGATGCTTCAGACGCCATTGATGACAGCATTATTTTGAATCCCCCATTTTATACTGATAAACGCGAAGAGCTAAAGTGGGAACGTGAATTGATCGGTCTGTATGTCTCAGACCATCCTCTCAGCCCTTACCAGAAAATACTAGCAGAAAAAGTGACCCATTTTTCGCATCAACTCGCAGAGACTGCCGAAAATGAAAAAGTGGTTGTCGCCGGAATGGTTGATCACTTCCGGCAGCACATGACCAAAAATGGCAATAATATGGGTTTTGTTACCCTGGAAGATTTGTTTGGCAGGATCGACCTGGTTGTTTTCCCTAGAGTATGGGAACGAGCCTACCATTTGGTTGAAATGGATAAGGTACTTCAAGCTGAAGGCCGTGTTGATGCCTCACGCGGCGAGCCCAAGGTGATCGTTGACGTCTTGAAACGTGTTTCCCAGGAGGAGCTGCGATCTGGGGGAGATGGATTTGGGTTGAAAGAGGAAAACCCTGCCCCGTCAGATGAGGATGATTTTTTAGAGGATTTTCTTCCGGATTTACCCTTTGAGCAAGATCAAAGCATGGTGTCAAACGTGGGGGAAGAGGCAGACCTAGACGAAGAAATATCGCTTAATGACGAAACTCCTCAGGATATTGCCCCATCTGAACCGCAGACAAAAGAAGATGCTATTGGGGCATCGGTCCGTGTTGAACAACCCTCAAAAGGTATGGAGGAAAGCGAATTGCCTGAAATTAAATCCGCTGTCGATCAAAAAACACCTTTGGGGGTGCGTGGAAAACGCAACCCGCGGGGAGGTTTTCATCTTTATAGCTTATCACTTGCAAAGGCTGAGCCCTTGCCTCACCCGGATCAACAACCGCGCTGTATTTATATCACCCTTGATTCGTGCGGCGACAAGCATAAGGATGTTCGCCGTTTACGTCTGATCCACGACATCCTGGTCTCACGTCCAGGCAGGGACTTGTTTGCCTTCCGGGTGTATGAAAATGGTTGTTGGTTCGAAATTGATTTCCCAAATGTTACGACGGGATTGACCGAACCTTTGATTCAAAAGTTGGAAGGTATGATGGGGGCAAATAATATTCAAATTACGCAAATGGGATGAGTGAGCACCCCGTTGAATGACATTGCTTGACAATCAGCATAGAATTAACATAATACAAAGGATATTATTAACCCTGATTGACACGACAAGGGTCACATTCTGGTAAAATCTCTAGTGTCAAACAAGTTTTGAATGGGAGCTTATGTCTCGTATCAGTATGGATTTAAATCCAGTCACGAAAATCACCGTGGATGCCATCGGACAGCCTGGGGAGCGGGTGTTTTATCTCCAGGGGAGAAGTTCAGAGCAGGTGGTCACTTTACTGGTTGAAAAATTTCAGATTCAAACATTAGCCCTGGCTATTGAAAATTTAATGTCGGAGCTGCGCGAAAAGACGCCCGCTTTACCTGATGCCTCGCCGGATTATGTCGAAGAACAAATGACCCTGGCGCCGCCATTGGACCCCCTGTTTCGAGTGGGAGAGTTGAGTTTGGGGTATGACCCTTCCCAGGATTTGTTGGTTCTGATTGCCAAAGAAGCACCCCTGGATATTTCGGACATGGATGCGGAGGCGTTGAGCGAGGTGCGGTTTTGGTGTACACCTTCACAATTGTGGGCAATGGCGCGCTGGTCTATTGAGCTTGCCAGCCGTGGGCGACCGGTTTGGCCTTCGACAGGGGAGCCCATTCTCCCACCTGGGGAATTCTCACCCAAGAACAATGGTCATAAAACAACGCCCTGAAAGTTGACAGCATGGACAAAAAATTGATTTTGTCCGCCCTGCGTGATGGGGAGATGCGTCTTGACGGGCAATTCATTTATGGCTCTAACTACACATTCCTTGCAATCTGCACCTTTGGAGACAAGGAGCTTAAGGCAGTTTATAAGCCAATCCAAGGGGAACAACCGCTGTGGGACTTTCCGATCAAGACATTAGGACGGCGTGAAGTGGCTGCTTACCTGGTCAGTGAGGCTTTGGGGTGGAAACTGGTTCCGCCGACAGTTTTTCGATTGGAAGGTGCGCCTATGGGTCCGGGGTCTGTTCAATTATTCATTGAGCATGATCCGAACATACATTTTTTCACATTTGGGAAAAAGAAAAAAAGGCAGTTTCAAAAAGTGATGGCTTTTGATCTTTTGATCAACAACGCCGATCGCAAAGGGGGGCATTTTTTGCTGGACCCCAACGGGGATTTGTGGTTAATTGATCACGGCATCAGTTTTCACAAGGAAGATAAGCTGCGTACAGTACTTTGGGATTATGCCGGTCAACCCATTCCACAAGAGATATTAATTGATATAAGAGGCATGATCACAAGCTTATCTCCTCAAAAAGGATTATTTCAATCCTTACAGCCGCATTTGCTGCCC
>JAXHUT010000070.1:0-5620 GCA_034189405.1 Chloroflexota bacterium | reverse complement strand
GTCTCGCCGCACTATCACGTGACATAACAAACATCGCCCCCCTTTATACCACGTCGGTGCGGCTGGTGTCAACAGGGCCTTCACCCAGTTTGCTTGACAGCACCCGTATATGCCCCTGATTCCTCCCAAAACAAGTTCTGAGCGCCGACCTTCAAAGTTTTGCCTTTGCATAGCTCTGCTACGGCAGGCACCGCCAAATACGAAGGCGCAACCGCAACATCAACATCGTCAAACTTTTCAAGCTCAGGCAGCATTTGCGACACCAAATCTACAGCCTCAGCGATGGTTTTATTCATCTTCCAATTTCCAGCTACAAAAATTTTTCGCATTTTATCACCCTTTCTTAAACTGATTTGTGAATAGCATTTATAAAACGATTCTACCAGCAAAATATGTTTGCTGATGAGCGAATTGATCATGGAATAAAAAAGGCTATCTATTCTGTGACAAACAGATAGCCTCAACTTTCAAATTTATCTTTTTTAACGATTTAATTTATTTATCATCCAAGGCTGCCAGGCCGGGCAGGGTTTTACCCTCTAACATCTCCAGTGAAGCGCCGCCACCCGTAGAAATGTGGGTGATTTTGCCCGCCAAACCGGATTTTTTAACAGCAGAAGCAGAATCGCCGCCGCCGATAATACCCGTGGCATCACTTTCTGCTATTGCTTTTGCAACTTCAAAGGTACCTTTGGCAAATTTCTCAAACTCAAAAACACCCATGGGGCCGTTCCAAACCACCGTGCCAGCCTCATTAATAATATCGGAAAAAACCTTTGTTGTACGGGGACCAATATCAAGGATCCGCCAACCCGCCGGAACATCCCCCACATCCATAATTTTATCTGCGGCATCGGCATCAAAATCATCGGCAATGACCACATCCACAGGCAGCACAAGCTTCTCACCTGCCAGGTCAAGCAATTCCTTCGCCGTATCAAGAACTTCATCCTCTACCAGAGAATCAGCCATAGCAAAACCCTGCGCTTTGAAGAATGTATTAGCCATTCCCCCGCCAATCAGAATTCTGTCAGCCTTCTTGATCAGGTTGTCAATGACGCCGATTTTATCACTGATTTTAGCGCCACCCAAAATAGCAACAAAGGGGCGATCAGGGTCAGCAATGGCATTGCCCAGATATTTGATTTCCTTTTCAAGCAAAAAGCCTGCAGCAGCCGGCAGAAACTCTGCCACACCCGCTGTCGAGGCATGCGCACGATGCGCAGAACCAAATGCATCATTGACATAGAGATCGGCTAAAGATGCCAATTCCTTTGCCATTTCAGGATCGTTCTTTTTCTCACCAACATGGAAGCGAGTATTTTCCAAAACCAGTACCTGGCCAGGTTCCAAATCATTTGCTGCCGCTTGTGCTATTTCGCCAATACAATCTTCCGCAAATTTAACACGGGCGTCTAATAAGGTGTCCAGATACACCGCTACAGGTTTCAAGCTAAATTCAGGATCCGGCTTACCTGCAGGACGGCCAAGGTGGGAACACAAAATCACAGCTGCGCCATTTTCCAGCAAATAATTAATGGTTGGAAGGGCGGCTTGAATACGGGTATCGTCACCAACTTTACCTTCACTGATGGGCACATTAAAATCAACGCGCACAAGAACTTTCTTCCCCTTTACGGTCAGGTCTGTCACCATTTTTTTATTAAACATTCCTAAACTCTCCTTTCAAAAAAAGATGCGTAATGCGCAGCAAAGTAGCGCATTACGCATCTTATTCACAAATCTCCAACCAGTTGCGTTAGAGTGATTTCGCTATCAACGCTGCCAAATCAGCTGTTCGGCAGGAGTAACCCCACTCGTTGTCATACCAGGTCACGACTTTGACAAATGTGCCGTCCATGACATTGGTCAGTTCAGCGTCAATGATGGAGGAATATGGGTTTCCCTTGAGGTCCATAGAAACCAGGTCATCAGTGGAATAAGCCAAAATTCCCTTCATTGCGCCTTCAGAGGCTTCTTTGAACAAGGCATTGAGTTCTTCTGTAGTCGTTGGTTTCTCAACTTGGGCTACAAAGTCCACAATGGAGACTGTAGGTGTGGGTACGCGCAATGCATAACCATCAAATTTACCCTTGAGATCGGGGATCACCAGGGCAATCGCTTTCGCAGCACCCGTTGTGGTTGGGATAATATTTAACGCAGCAGCACGTGCACGCCGTTTCTTGCTGTGTGCCAGGTCAAGAATGCGCTGGTCGTTGGTGTATGAGTGAATGGTTGTCATCAAACCACGCTCAATTTTAAAATTATCATGCACAACTTTGGCAGCGGGAGCCAAACAATTCGTGGTGCAGGACGCATTTGAAACAATATGATGTTTTGCCGGATCATAAAGTTCATCGTTGACACCGAGCACAATGGTCAGGTCTTCATTTTTTGCAGGTGCAGAAATGATAACTTTCTTTGCACCCCCGCCATCAATATGTGCATTGGCACCGGGTTTAGACTCAGTTCCTTTTGCATCACGGAAAACGCCGGTTGATTCAATAACAATGTCAACGCCAAGATCCGACCACGGCAAAGCGGCTGGATTGCGCTCAGACATGACCTTTACTTCCTTGCCGTCAATAACGATATTGCCGTCTTTGACCTCAACCGTACCATCATAAATGCCATAATTTGAGTCATATTTAAAAAGATAGGCGTTGATTTCTGCATCAAAGAGATCGTTAACAGCGACAACTTCCAGTGTACCAGGGTGCCTTTCGTTGATCGCTTTTAATACTTGCCGTCCAATACGGCCAAACCCGTTAATACCTACACGAATTGTCATTTTTGCCTCCTATAGGACTAATTATTATCAGAATTTATTTTACCATCTACAAACATAAATGAACAAATGTAACCTCGGTTTTTATCTATTATTCTCCGTAAGCGGACCTGTTCTTTCGTAGAATAAGTCCATAATTGTTTTTGATAATCGTTTAGAATCATGCCGCCAGGGATAGGTAGTATCAATAAAATCAGCACAGTAAACCGAGGCATGCTCTGTCAACGCCTGATCCATCCTGACCCAATCAACATCCCCCCCTAAATCTCCCTCAAAGTGATTATTGCATAAAACAAGGTCAAACAAATGGGGCCCTAAATGGGTTTCCATAGATTTCACATGATCAAGGCCGTTGAATTTATCGGTTTCTCCTCGTTCAGTCGCAACATTGCAAATGAAAAACTTTAATGCCTGACTGGCACGTACAGCTTCAGCCAGATCCCGAACAAGTAAATTCGGTAATAAGCTCGTATAGAGACTCCCCGGACCAATGATAATTAGATCGGCGCTTAAAATAGAAGAAATGGCAGGCGGAAAGGCGGGTGTGTTGGCGGGGTCTAACCACAAACGTTTGATAGTCCCTTCTGTTTCACGAATTTGCGTTTCCCCTGAAACATGCAATAATTTCCCATCGCTATCCAAAATATCCGCCAAAAGCCGCACATCGGTGAGTGTTGATGGCAGTACCCGGCCATAAACAGCAAGAACTCGCCCAGACTCCGCGACGGCTTCCTCAAAACTACCGGTGATTTCCGTCAGCGCAGTGATGAATAAATTGCCTAAAGAATGGCCTTCCAATCCCGCGCCGCTGGCAAAGCGATATTGAAAAACCTGTGATAGTAAATCCTCATTATTGCTTAATGCAGCGAGACAATTACGGATATCACCCGGCGGAAGGACGCCCATTTGTTTACGCAGTTCTCCTGATGAACCGCCATCATCTGAAACTGTAACAATTGCAGTAATATTATGGGTATATTCCTTTAAACCACGTAATAATGAAGCAAGACCATGCCCACCCCCGAGAACCACAATCCTCGGCCCGCGATCTCGCCTTCGAAATGAATCAAGCGATTCAATCAATGATTTACCAGGGGGGACAAAAGGTTTGAGCAGTGAGCGATTTGACCCCCAGATGCCGATGGTAATAAGGATAACGCCAAAGCCGCCGAAGATAATCACCCGTATGGGGCGATCGAGAAATCTTAAAGAAAGGTAGGAAAGGGCTGGCAGCCACCATGTCTCAGGTGCGTTGCGATAGATATCAAGAATAAACATGGTCAAACCAACACCCAACAAGGTTATACCTATTAATACCAAAACCAACCAGCGTTTAAATCCCAATCCTGGCCGCAACCACTGGACCTCCCGGCGCAGATTATGCCATAAGCGGGAAATTATGTTTTTCTTTTTCTCTTGCATGATAGGAACATAATAGCAGGATTCCGGTCAAACGTCAACGCATTTTTTACCCATAGTCAATATGGTAGCTGTTCCATGACCTCATAATAAGGTGAAGAAACTAAAGCCATAACAAAACCATGCGGCTAAATGAACCCGCTTTCATGCTATAATCACCACATGAATGTAACGATTGTCTTAGATATTGGCGGGACCCACATGCGGGTTGCGGCATTCCCCGAAAAAGAAACAACACCAACGTATCATAAGCGCATCCGTACATATACCAAGGGCGAAACTTCCATTGAACGCTTGATAAATCTGATTCATGGAGCAATCCCCCCTGGTCAAAGGGTGGACGCTGTAGGTATCGCTGTTCCAGGACCAGTGGACCCTGAAAAAGGCATCATTTTGACGGCGCCGAACCTCCCGGAATGGGAAAGTGTGCCTATTCCACAGCGCATTGAAGCGGAAATTGGAGCGCCCGCCTTTCTTGGGAATGATGCCAACCTGGCTGCCCTCGGTGAATGGCGATATGGCGCGGGTAGAGGTCATCATGACTTGATTTACCTAACCGTTAGCACCGGTATTGGCGGTGGTGTCATTAGCAATGACCATCTCTTACTGGGTTCACACGGACTTGCTGCGGAACTCGGGCATGTCACCATCCTTCCCGATGGCCCATTATGCGGGTGTGGTCAGCGCGGGCACCTGGAAGCCCTCGCTTCAGGAACAGGGATTGCCGCCTATGTTGCCGATCAGCTTGAAAAGGGAAGAAAATCTTCCCTATCGGGAAAACCTAACGCAAAAGAGATCAGCCAGGCGGCAAAAAATGGAGATATGTTAGCCAATGAAGCATTTCAACGTGCAGGTCATTACCTAGGTTTGGGCGTTGCAAATTATTTGGTGATCTTCAACCCTTCTATCGTCATTTTTGGCGGCGGTGTTTCCAAAGCCGGCGATTCATTGTTTAAGCCCATGCGAGAAACCATCCAAAAAACTGCCCTCTCAAAACATTATTTAGCGGACCTGGTGATAACCACAGCCGAGTTAGACGACAATGCGGGACTTTACGGCGCATTAGCCCTCGCCCGCGATTCTAATGTTTAAAACCAAAACTCCTGAATACAATTTCATTCTATTTATCTTATGAGTTCCCTGTTACCTAACAAAACCTGCAAACATTATTCAGGACGACACACTAATCCCTAATTCCTAACCTGGACAAGCCAGAACCAAAAAGGTAAAAGCCTAAAAAATGATGTAAAATTTCTCTAAGCAACGAGAGGCTTAAGGAGAAAACAATGGGCACAATACTGTTGAACGAAAAGTACGAAACTGAGATTCAAGGCACACTGCAATGCTATGATCGTGTCGTTATCAGCGGCAATCTGCAACCATTGTGCTATGCCAAAGGCATGACTAAGTACT
>JAXHUT010000007.1:0-3035 GCA_034189405.1 Chloroflexota bacterium | reverse complement strand
CAAGCTTCAAGAGCCCTGCTGGCCTCATAATTAAAGTCAACATGGCCAGGGGTGTCTATTAAATTAAATTCATATTGCTTCCCATCTGCAGCATCAAAATTCATCCGTACCGCAGAGGCTTTGATGGTGACACCCTTTTCACGTTCCAGATCCATCGTATCCAGAACCTGTTCAGTCATGTCACGATCTGAGATCGTACCGGTTAACTGGAGCATGCGATCTGCCAGGGTGGACTTCCCATGGTCCACGTGGGCGATGATGCAAAAGTTTCTTAATAAATTTTTCATAACAACTGAGTATAACCTTAAACAAAGGGTTAATTAATCACCAAAAAGACATCACCAAAAAGGGATCACCAAAGCCTGTAAATTGAAGCTTTAGAAAATGATAATCCAAAAATGCAGGTAATTTTATAAATTATACCAGCGCGGCACGATCACCATGAAAAAATATCCTGAGATTTACAATCTTCAGTGGCTTCCAATCAAGGATTTACACAACAAATTCGCCTTATCTGGTAAGATAAACTTGATAAATCGCTTACAAGAATATCAATACAATTATGAAACTCAATCTCAAACTCTATTTTGAAACCATTTGGTACAGTTTTTTCAAAGCTGAGGGGACGCCAGGTCGATTAACCCCCAAACGGTTTTTTATCCTCCTGATTATTTTCTTACTTTATCCATTATGGCACTTCAGCATTCGGCTGGCTTATGGTCTTGACATGCTTTTTTATCCGCAGGTTAAGGCACAAAACATCGAAAAACCGATATTTATTGTCGGCAATTTTCGATCCGGTACCACCCTCCTGCATCGCTTGCTTGCAAAAGATGAGCGATTTACCGGCATGAAAGCATGGGAAATTTACATTGCGCCTTCAATTATCCAGCGGAGGTTTGTTCACTGGGTGATGAAGACCAATCGTCTGATCGGCAACCCGATCCTAAAGATCATAAACAGCTTTGATAAGGCATTAAGACAATATTCTTACATGCATCCAACCGGTTTAAACCAGATCGAAGAGGATGGACAGGTCTTTTTGCATACCTGGTCAACCTACAATCTTTTCGCTTTTTTTCCCTTTCCCGACCTGATCGATAAGTACATTTACTATGATGAAGAAATATCGGAAGAGCAGAAGGAACAGGACATGGCTTACTACCAGGAAGTCTTGCAGCGTCATATCTATGCGAATAACGGGAAACGCTACATTTCAAAAAGCCCCACCTATTCCCCAAAGGTGAAGACGCTCCATAAGAAGTTCCCCGACGCCAAATTCATTAACCTAGTCCGCTCTCCCCTGAGAGTGATCCCCTCCTCTGTCAGCATGTTCTCTAATCACTGGAAGACCTACGGAGAACCCGAAGGCGACTATCCACAAGCAGCACAAGATGTGATCCGAAAACAGGCAAAACACTGGTACATCCATCCACACCAATACTTAAAAACTTTACCGCCAGACCAATATGTGATGCTGCGATTTCAAGATTTAGTCAACAACCCCAAAGCAGCCATTGAAAATATTTACGAGCGGTTTGGGATTGAAATGACACCGGAATATCGGCAGATTCTGGTTGAAGAGACAGAAAAAGCGAAACGATTTACAAGCAATCACAAATATTCACTTAACGACATGGGACTGGACAGGCAAACCCTTACCGACGAATTTGAACTTGCTATGAAAGAATATGGCGCAGAAATTCCCCCCGTCAAATAGTCACCATCGATATTCAAAATAAATTACTAACCAAACAAAATCCCCCGCCGAATCATTACGGTAGCGTCTCTAAAGCCCGTCGGATCATCTCATTGTAATCGGGGGCTTTATCATTCGGCTTCAACCTCAGGTCTACCAAAAATTCCACATTGCCTTTGGGACCTTTGATAGGAGATGGAATTAAACCGACTGGAAAAAACCCCAATGAAACCGCGCTATGTAGGGTTTCCTTGATCACCTGTTCATGAACAGCTTGGTCCTTGATCACACCAGCATGCCTGGCAGCAGCTTTCCTGGCTGCCTCAAATTGCGGCTTGATCAAAGCAATGGTCTGGCCCACCTCCTGATCAAACCAGCCTTTAACTGCCGGCAACAACAAAGCTAATGAGATGAAAGACGCGTCGATCGTCACCAGGCTGACTGGCTCGGGTAAAAAATCCAGGTAACGGGCATTAATACGTTCCATCACCACCACCCGTGGGTCATTTCGCAGCTTCCAATGCAGCACCCCATAACCTACATCAATCGCATAAACCTTTAAGGCGCCATTTTGCAGCAGACAATCGGTAAACCCACCGGTGGATGCGCCCACATCTGCACAAACCTTACCGGTCACATTCACATCAAAAGCCTCAACAGCAGCCGCCAGCTTCTTACCCCCCCGGGAAACATACTTGGGGCGCTGCTTCACCTCAATCTTTGCGTTTTCAGCCACCTGGGTGGAGGACTTATGAATCATCTCACCGTCAACTCGCACCTCCCCTGCCATCACCAGACGCTGTGCATTTTTGCGGGTTTCTGAAAGACCGCGTTCGACGAGTAAGATGTCAATGCGTTGTTTTTTCATGGCTTAATTCTAATGCTAAATTGTTAAAAACACATTACGATAATCATTAATTCCCAATTTTATCAAACCAGTGCCCTCAAGATACCAAATTTATCCGCAAGTTCTGTAAATAATGCGTTAAATAATAAGCTCAGCTGAAATCATAACCCCTAAAATAATTAGCCAAGGTTATCCTGTTAATAACGACGCTATAATGGTTTTCGTTCCATAAAATATTAAGAAGAAAATGACATCCTAATTTGGTATAATCACTTCAAACAAATTATTGATTTTTCAATTATTGACAACCAGGACTTATGTTTAAACAACTTCGTCTCATCTTAAAAACCATGCGACCCCGGCAGTGGCCGAAGAATTTCTTCGTGCTGGCTGGTTTAATTTTCGACGGTCAGCTCACCAATTTTGCCTCATTATGGGTCACATTACTGGCATTCATCTTGTTTTGTTTAGCCTCCAGCCTGGTGTATA
>JAXHUT010000069.1:0-4226 GCA_034189405.1 Chloroflexota bacterium | reverse complement strand
TTGTTCGTTCTTCTTTGCTGCCGAAAGCCTTACAGCGGTGGCCTGATGCCCATGTTGTAAGTGGCCGTTTATGAATGTCTTGGTTTTAGTGCTTTAAAAATTTAATTTATTCCGTAAATCCAACAAGCCTTTAAATTCCAGGGCTTGTACATGTTTTTAGTGAAGATTTTCTACTTCCTGAGGCATATTGTCAAGATATGGTCGACAATTATATGATAGTCCTCAATCATTTTCATGCTGTCTGATGGGATCACTAGGCAGTGATCAACGAGTGTCCTTAGTTTTCATAGGAAGGCAGCTGCTTGCTAAAAACAGTTTCAGACATCTCAAATCTGAAACACAAAAATCAAATTTCAGTTATCCGTACCGTGATGCGTTGGTTGACTTATTTTGAATGATTTACTGTTTATCGTGAATATATTTAGGAAACCCTGTATATGATTCATAAATAGCCCAGAGGTTAATTAGGATCACTGATTACTACATTAAGCAGCCAATTTTCTCCCAATTATTCTTAATCCAAGATAGGCAGTAAATGCCACGGTTGTAAATAAAAATAGGGCTTTCATCAATGTGAAAAATTGGGCTAACATTGTCAATCCAATAAGTCGTTCAGGGAATTCGCTTGTGATGTGATTTAATGTGAAATTCTCAGCAAGATCAAAAAGTGCAGCGATCCAAGGCAAAAATTGGGCATTTATCTTTCTTGACGGTTTCAAAATTTGTGTAAACCGATGGATAAGCGCAAAAAATAAGAGCCCATAAACCAGGGGGAATGCAAGGTCACTGGTTAAGTGAACAAGTCGATAAAGCTGTCTACCTTGCTCTCCGATGTCTTCAAGAAAAGTGTAAATGTATTCTGTTGAGTAAAAGGGTATCATATCCGGTATTCGGGAACCAGGGGCGTTTCTAGTTATTTGAATAGTACTCACCGGAGAAATGGGAACAAAAAACAAGGCTGAATTTATTAAGAACAATAAAATCAACACGATCAAGCATTTTCTTTGACTTAGGAAGTTCATTAGTTGCTTCATGATAACCATTCTTATAACAGACTAAAAAACCAATTTGGTTGGTGGGTAAAGCCGTGTGCTTTTATGATACATGATTTTTAACATAGGCACAATTTTAATGTAATTATTTACAAATAAAGGTTCCCTGTCGTTGATCCGTTAAATGACCTATCTGTGCACACTTGTCCTGCTTTTATAATCTCCAAACTAACTAGCTCCTTGTCCGGTGGATTCGGTCGGGATGGGAAATCTACGTACAACGCATTTAAGAGCTGTTCGTCTATTCTACAAAATACCTTTTGGTAAAATGTCCCTGCTAAGAAGTTTTCTAACAATTCCCGTTTTTTTTCGGAGATATAATTGATATTGTAGATCAGAAAAGATTGCAAATACTGGTTATTCACTTTGAACATTTCCTTTTTCTTTGATTCGCTGCTCTTTTGAACTGATCTGGTGATAATTATAGTTGAGACTTCAATTTTACGCGAATCGATGATTAGGATAAAATTTGTCCTATCGTTTTTTCACTAGACTCTTTACTTATAAAAAGATCTCAATATGCAAATTAATATGGTAAATTATTAACGCGTGAATTTAAAAACCACCTGCAGAAAAATATGTTGATCAATAATAACAAAGGACACCGGAAGGAGAAATAAATGGCTAAAAAATTTAAGGTAGGCGTAATCGGTGTGGGTTTTATAGGGCCAGCACACATGGAAGCGATTCGACGACAGGGGTTTGAAGTGTTGGCGTTGGCTGAAGGAAATCAGGAATTAGCTAAAAAAGCTGCTGAGCGTTTATTAATTCCGAAGGCATATGGAAATTGGAAGGATTTAGTTGCTGATCCTGATGTCGATGTTGTTCATGTTGCCTCACCCAATTATTTGCATTATGCGCATGCTAAAGGGGCGCTTGAAGCCGGAAAGCATGTTATTTGCGAAAAACCTTTAGCAATGACATCAAAAGAATCGGGTGAGTTGGTAAAAATCGCTGCTAGAAAAAAACGGGTCAATGCTGTAAATTACAATTTACGGTTTTATCCCCTGATTCAGGATGCTAAAGCCCGTATTGATGCTGGGGCATTGGGTGACAGGATCTATATTATTCAGGGTTCATATTTACAGGACTGGTTATTGTTAGATACGGATTGGAATTGGCGTCTGGAACCTGAATTTGGCGGAGAATTGCGGGCAATTGCGGATATTGGTTCCCATTGGATGGATTTGGTATCTTTTGTTTCTGGAAAGAAAATCACATCGGTATTTGCAGATTTTGAAACTTTTCTTCCGATCCGAAAAAAACCGAAGAAAAAAGTCGACACCTTCGGCGGTAAGATGCAATTGGATCTAGAATATGAAGAGAAAAAAATCACAACCGAAGATTATGCAGCAGTGCTTTTAAAATTTGAGGGTGGTACGAGGGGTGTGATGAACGTCTCCCAGGTTTCCAGCGGTCGCAAGAATCGGTTGTTTTTTGAGATGAATGGATCAGATTCATCCTTGGTTTGGGACTCTGAGATGCCAAACCAGATGATGATTGGTCACCGATCAGAGCCGAACCAATGGCTTATTAAGGATCCTTCCTTGATGATGGAATCGGCACGGTGGTCTGCTTCCTATCCAGGCGGACATTCAGAGGGATACCCTGATACCCTCAAACAGCTGCAGACAGCATTTTATAGTTATATTGCAGAAGGCGATTTCAAAAAGACCCCTGATTTCCCAACTTTCAAGGATGGGCATAACACCATTCTGGTTGGTGAAGCGATTCTGAAAAGTGCGAAAGAAAAACAATGGATTGACGTCAACTATTAAACCTCAAGGATAATCATTACGGTCAATAATTGAGGATTATGTCTTATTGATAGGTTCTAATGATCGGAAGGGAGAAACACATGAATGTGTTTGTGGGGTGTGATTTGGGAGGAACAAATATTAAAGCTGGTTTGGTAGATGTTGATCGTGGCAAAGTTCTGGTGTCGGACTCGATCCCAACGTCCTCAAGGAAAGGCCCCGAATCCGTCCTTAAGAGAATGTCCGAATTGATCTTAGGCATGATAATCGCCGGCGGGTTTAATAAAAATGATATCGGCGGTGTTGGGATCAGCGCGCCTGGATTGATTGATTTGGATAGCAACACCACATTATTTTTGCCCAATCTTTATGGGGGGTGGCGAGGTGTTCCCGTAGGAGAAATAATGTTCTCTTACTTCGGTTTGGAAATCTCAATGCTTAATGATGTTCGGGCAAGTGGGCTTTTGGTGCTGGCTATGGGGTGGATTCAATGGCTTGTTTTGCGATTGGCACAGGCGTGGGCGGCGGCCTTGTTGTCAACAATCAATTGGTTTTGGGTATTGATGGGGCTGCAGGTGAGCTTGGTCACCAGACGGTGGATATCAATGGTCCTATTTGTGGTTGTGGAAACAACGGCTGTGTCGAGGTTTATGCTTCTGGGCCAGCAATAGCGGCAGAAGCAGCCAGGGGCGTTCGACAAGGATGGGCAACGAAAATTGTAGAATTAATTGAAGGGGATTTGAACAAGCTTACACCCGAGATCGTTGCTAAAGCAGCAAAAATGGGGGATGAATTCGCCTTGCAAGTGTGGGATAGGGCGGGAACTTATCTTGGGATTGGCGTCGCAAATATTCTAATTTCTGTAGGGGTAAAACGTGTTGTTATTGGAGGTGGTGTTGGTAAAGCAGGGGATCTGCTGTTGGATCCGATCAAACGTGTGGTTAAGAAGCGAGTGTTTTTGATGCCCGTAGAAAAGGTGGATATCGTGAATGCGAAGCTAGGGACGAAAGCGGGTATTGTAGGGATGGCAGCCTGGAGTGCTTCAAAAAAAGGTTGTCAGTTTGGTGCATAAATCAGGTATAAAATTTTTCCATTTCATCATAAAAAACCATTTAATCTTTAGTGTTTTTCTCACGCTGCTTCTTAACATGATATTGTATCAATGTTTCGTATAGTCTTCTAATAACATAATTTCTTAATGGTAAAATACTCCACAAATATATCACACCAAGCGAGGTTACATGCCAGATTATTATCCAATGCTCTTTGAGCCAGTATTTAAGCATTACATTTGGAGTGGTCGAAATTTAGAGAAACTTGGGCGTAGACTGCCTAAAAACGAAAAGGTGGCAGAAAGTTGGGAGATTGCTGCGCATCAGGATGGGATGTCTATCGTAAAGAATGGTATGCACAGCGG
>JAXHUT010000068.1:0-2122 GCA_034189405.1 Chloroflexota bacterium | reverse complement strand
TGAAAATGTCGAATTTGGCTTATCCCTTCGTAAAATTAAAAAATCAAAAAGGGAAAAACGACGGGATGAACTTCTGGAGCTGGTCGGCCTGGTCGGATTGGGTGGGCGAATGCCGTCCCAGCTCTCTGGTGGACAGCAGCAGCGCGTTGCCCTGGCACGTGCCCTCGCGCTGGAGCCGGATGTGCTTCTGCTCGATGAGCCTCTCGGTGCATTGGATACAAAAATACGGGTTGAATTACGCCGGGGCCTAAAAAATATTCAACGTCAATCCGGGGTTGCCGCCATCCTGGTAACCCACGACCAGGACGAAGCTTTTGATTTGGCTGACCGAATTGGTGTGATGAATTTTGGCCGCTTGATCGAAGTAGGCACACCTCAGGAGCTCTATCAATATCCAAAAACAGAATATGTAGCATCCTTCCTGGGAACGGCGAATTTACTGTTGGGACACGCCAAAGGACAGCAAGTATATATTGGTGATCATGCCTTCCCCTTATCTGACGAAACTTACAACTTCAATCTCAATCGGCGAGCACAAATCCTCTTCCGCCCCGAAGATGTTGCTTTAGCAGCCTCGCAAGAAGATTTAGGTTGTATGCCCTTAGGACAGGGGGAAATAATTGAACAGGGTTTTAACGGGTCGAACGAACATCTACGTGTAGAAATGCCTGCGATTGATGGGGTCCGACCGATCGCCCCACCCGTACCTTATGGTATTTCCGGTTTTTTACTCGACATCAATCGTTCTGCGGAACAGAGCACCAATTTCCCAACCCACCAAGGAGATCATGCCTGGGTGGGCATCCGCCGATTACATGTGCTATCCCATCCAGGTTTAAATTTCTTATTGGTGACCGATGGCTCATTACGCAGTGGGTCAGCCATTGCCCTGGGCGGCTACCTGGCACGTATGGCGCATGCCCGATTAACCATGCTGGGGGTGGGGCAAGACATGGTAAGACTTGAAGAACATTTGCTTGAAGCCAGGAAACAAGTGGGCAGCGGCATGGCTGGAATGTCAGTGCTGACATCTAATAAACCTTTTTCAACCGCCCTCGCCGAAGCCGTTGAAGCCCAACCCCTTGATCTGGTCATCCTTGGGTGGCGACCTACTGCCGGTTTCAGCCAAATTGAAAGCGCCTTGCAAACAGGGGAACACCATATACTCCTTGCCGCTCAACCCATTCCAAGATTAAGCAAAGCCCTGATCTGCCTGGCAAACGGTGAACCCAGCAAGGACAATGTCCATTTTTCCGGACGTTTGCTGCGTCACCTTGGCGCAGAAGCGACGTTAATGACCGTTATCACTAACGACTCGAATGATAACTTCCAGGAAACAAGAATTGAACGGTTCCTCACCGCAGGGAAAAACAGCCTTTCCCGGTTTGGTGTAAACGCAAATATTCAGATAAGAAAAGGGCATCTGATCAGCGCAATTCAGGAAGAAATGAAAAATGAGGTTTATGACCTAGTTGTTCTTGGTATGCCCTTGCCCGACGCTTCCGGAAAACCCGATCTTCACGTCACCATTGGGCCCATCCTCTCTACGTTAAAAAATTGTTCGTTTCTAATTATCAGATCTCGTCAATATCAGCGCATGCAAAACCGTTTCAGGAGGAACCTATGAAATCCTACCGATCATTCTTATTTGTGTTGATCGCCATATCTTTGTGCCTGACTTCATGCAGCCAGGGAAAAGCCTCACAAAGTGAGGATGAGGTCAAATTGATCCTCGGCGCCTATACCACACCTCGGGAAGCTTACGGTGAAATCATTCCCTTATTCCAGGAATACTGGCTGGATACAACTGGGCAGCATGTGACATTTGAGGAGTCCTACCTGGGCTCCGGGGCTCAGTCCCGGGCTGTTGTTGAAGGCTTTGAGGCGGATATCGTCGCGCTTTCCCTGGCAGCCGATGTCAACAGGATCCAGGATGCAGGCTTGATCACCCATGATTGGAAAGCCGGGGACCACAAGGGCATCATCACCACTTCGATTGTCACCTTTGCTGTGCGTGAGGGAAATCCAAAGAATATCCAGGATTGGGAAGACCTGGCGCAACCCGGTTTGGAGATCCTCACACCCAACCCCAACACCAGCGGCGGTGCCATGTGGAACATCC
>JAXHUT010000067.1:0-3726 GCA_034189405.1 Chloroflexota bacterium | reverse complement strand
AAATCCCTTGGAGTTAAGTCGGTAAAACACCTTGATTATGAAGATGGTTACATCCTTCCGAATCTTGATTTGCGAAAGGCTATTGTCAGGGAAATCAGAAGGATACGTCCCGACATCCTGGCTACATGTGATCCTACCAATATTTTCCCAAGCCAAGAGTATATCAATCATCCTGATCACCGCTATACTGGACAGGCTGTCATTGATGCGGTTTTCCCGGCAGCGGGTAACCATTTATTCTTCCCTGAGTTATTGGCCGAGGGTTATGTGCCCCATGAGGTGGAAGAAGTTTGGATGAGTTTAACAAACCAGCCGAATGTTGTACTGGATGTTGGAGAACATTGGAAAGATAGAATTCAAGCCCTAAAAATGCATGCATCCCAAATTGGTGAGCCGGAAGCTTTTGAAAAATATATGCTGGCGCGTCTCGGTGTTGCAGAAGATGAAATGTTTAAATATGAAGAAAAATTTAGAGTGATTAAATTCAGGAGAAAACCCGAATGACATTTCTTGACGAAGCACTTAAGATCAAAGAAGAAATTATTGCCTTGAGGCGTGATTTTCACCGTCACCCAGAATTGGGTTTCGAGGAAAAGCGAACAGCAAAGATTGTGGGGGATACCCTGGAATCGCTGGGTTTATCGGTCACGCGGGGAATTGCAGAAACGGGCGTTATCGGGGTTTTACAAGGCGCAAAGGAATCGCCTGTCTTATTACTTCGCTTTGACATGGATGCACTCCCAATCGTTGAGGAAACTGGTGTGGCATATGCATCGCAGAATCCAGGCTTGATGCATGCCTGTGGACATGACAGCCATGTCGCCATTGGCTTGAGTGTGGCAAAACTTTTAGCAGCAAACCAGGACTTGCTGCAAGGAACGATTAAGTTCGTCTTTCAACCTGCTGAAGAAGGCGGCGGTGGGGCAGAACGGATGGTAGAGGCTGGGGTCCTGGAAAATCCAAAGGTGGATTATTCAATGGGCGTGCATGTATGGAATGATAAACCCGTAGGCTGGTATGGACTGACCCGGGGTCCGGCTATGGCTGGTGCCGAAATATTTTCTGTGAAACTTCAAGGAAAAGGTGCGCATGCTGCCTCCCCGCATCAGGGTATTGACCCGGTGGTTGCAGTTGCTCATATTATCAGCGCATTACAAACGATCGTGTCAAGAAATGTCCCACCCTTAGATAGTGCTGTGGTTTCCGTCTGCCAGGTGGAAACGGGGACGGCATTCAATATCATTCCCCAGGAAGCGAATTTCTCAGGAACAATACGGGCCTTCAGACCGGATGTCTTTGAAAAGGTAAAAAAACGCTTTACAACCATTGTTAATGATATTGCCAGTGCATTTGACTGCCAGGCTGAAATCAATATTAAACAAATAACCTATCCGGTGATAAATGACCCTGACCTGGTAGACCTCATGGGGGGTGTTGTCAAAGATGTGGATTCCAAAGGAAAGGTCGATTTTTCACATCGGACTATGGGTTCCGAGGATTTTTCCTTCATGATGCACGACATCCCTGGATGTTTCATCATGGTTGGATCGGCAAACCTGGAAAAAGGTCTGAATTATGGACATCACCACCCAAAATTCAATATTGATGAAGCGTGTCTGCCTTACGCAGTGGCAATCATCGCGAAGGGTGCAGTAGAAATCCTCGATAAGCATCCAAAATCAGTTTAATATTTTTAGATAAAGCATTCGACCTGACTCATTTTTTGATAATTAGCTGGTTCCTTTTTGTGTTTCTTTTTGTTCTGATGGGTTTACCAACAGGGTATAATCCTCTTTTGTAAAATAATGGAATCAACCTGATACACTGTTTTTATTTTCCTATCCCATCGTTTTTGCACAAAACAAGGATTTTGACCATTGGGCAACGCTGAGAAATACACGACAACGCCGGAAAAATTGTCCATCAAAAAAGTATTGGTGACCTGGCTGCCGCTGGTAGCCAGTTGGGCATTGATGAGTTTAGAAGTCCCGGTTGTCAATGCAATCATAGCGCGTTTATCCAACCCCGAAATAAATTTAGCTGCTTACGGCGGTTTTGTTTATCCAATCGCCCTGACCATTGAAGCCCCGATCATCATGCTGCTGGCGGCGTCCACAGCCTTGAGCCGGGATTGGCAATCCTATCGCAGGCTTCGGAAAATTACGATCTGGATGGGTGCGGTTTTGTCACTATTACACCTGGTGATTGCGATCACGCCCTTATTTGATTTTATTGCCAATGCCCTATTGAGGGTGCCGCCTGCTCTGGTTGAACCGGGTCGATCGGCTTTTTTGATGCTGACACCCTGGACGTTTTCTATCGCCTACAGACGGTTCCAACAAGGGGCAATGATTCGTTTCGGTCATTCTCGTGCAGTGGGCGAAACAACATTTATTCGGTTGATCACGGTGTCGATTGTGTTGGCGGTTGGTATCACGACAAAAGCCTTGCCAGGTGCAGTATTAGCCGGTTTAGCGCAGGGCTTGGGTGTAACAATAGAAGCAATTTATGCTGGATTCAGAATTCGCAAAATCATCCCGGAAATGAAAACTGCGCCCCAACCAGAAAAGCCGCTGACAATCAAGCGATTCCTCGTTTTTTACACACCGTTGGCACTAACATCAACCTTGTGGTTGTTATGGCAGCCCATAATGAGCGGGTCATTGTCACGAATGCCCGATCCAATTGAATCCCTGGCGATCTGGTCCGTGGTTAATGGCTTGTTATTCATGTTTCGCAGTCCTGGTGTGGCTTTCAATGAAGCTGTTGTGGCATTGCTCGAGGAACCGGGATCTTTCCCTGTATTAAAGAAATTCGCAAAGGTGGCTTCCCTGGTCTCAATGGGCATTGCAATTATATTTGTGTTGACACCCTTGGCCAATTTGTGGTTTACCTATGGTGCAAACATACCCCCTTCAGATGTGCCTACTGCCAGAAATACGATGATATTAGGTCTTCCCCTGGCATTGTTGCCTTTTTTCATCAGTTTTTATCAAGGAATTATTGTTGACCGTGAAAAGACAGGGCCTGTAGCAGAGGCGGTTGCTGTTTTCTTACTGACCATCAGTGTTTTGCTTATCGTTGGGGTGATCACAGAGATTGCGAAGGGCGTTTATGTCGCTGCTTTTGCTTATTCAGCCGCACACTTGACGCAGACGTTATGGTTGATGTTCCGCAGCCGTAAGCAGCGGCGTTTTCTTGCAAGCGGATAAAGTCCCCTTACCCTAAAAATTCCGATCCAATAGGATTTCAGTCAACTTGAACAGCGCTTTGCTGTGGTCATTTTCTGTTGGGAACAATGTGTGCAGGGTAGTGAAGGCGCTTTCAGTAAAATATTCGGCTTTTGTTTTAACAAAGTCCTGTGCACCGCAAGCAATCAGCATGCCGGCTAATGCATCAACATTTCCAGCTAGAATTTGCTCGTTCTCCCAAAAATCTCGAAATTCCCCGCTGTGCTGCAACCCAAATAATATTGGGAGTGTCTTCTTTCTTGTCAACAAGTCGGTTGCAGCGGATTTCCCTGTTTTCTGGGGGTCGCCCCAAACGCCAAGATAATCGTCTTGAATTTGAAAAGCCATCCCTAAACTTGAGCCGAATTCTCCCAGTAAATTGATATGCAGTTCGTCCTGATGAGACGTCAACCCGCCCAAGATGATAGAGAATGCAATTAATGCTGCTGTTTTTCCCTCAATCATATCCAAATAGGTGTCAATACTAACATTCTGT
>JAXHUT010000066.1:0-8364 GCA_034189405.1 Chloroflexota bacterium | reverse complement strand
TTCGAATCAACAAATTATTACAATAAGGGTTCCTTTAAGTTTTCTTCCGGAGGGCGATCCTGCCACATGGGCTTATGCCGCAGCAATACTCAGCCAGGAAGGGTATCCTGCTGAAGGTGTATGGCGAGTAAGAGATATAAGCCTGGAATCAGCACAATGGCTATTTGGAGGTTCATCGGGCGATGCCAATCATACCCGTATTATTGATTTGGTCTGGCCGCAAGAATCAGATAGGGACCAGGTAGATATTTTAGGTGATTATCCAAGCGCAGTTGGTTCGCTTGATTCCCTCACCCCGGATGATTTTGCTTTGATACCCATGTTGAGCCCAGAATTGGATTAAAATACTAATCCGTTTGCACAGAAAATTCGGGTTGAGATAGCTAAGGGAGATTATGGATAAAGAAATTAAGATCAATAAAAAAATGCGCGAGACTGTTGAGGTCATCGTGGACGATGGCACCGTGATGAGCGGTCCTCGACACACACCCATCGGGAATTTTATGCAGATTTATCAAGATCCAAAAAAACCTCAGATTGTCGGTGCAATTGTCAATAATGATTTGCGGGAACTGACATTCCCAATTTCAGCTGACGCAAAAGTGAGCCCCATTGACATGGCAAATTCAGATGGGGCTCGGATTTACAGGCGTTCGCTGACTTTTTTGTTAGAAGTAGCTTTCCTGGAGTTGTTCCCTGAATGGTCATTGACGATTGACCATTCAGTGTCTGCCGGCGCGTATTTTTGCCATGTACCTGAGAGCGAGCCGTTTAACGCAAAGGATTTAGAAAAGCTTGAAGCAGTCATGCGCGAAATTGTCGACGCTGACGAACCTTTAATACGTGAAAAAGTAGCACTAGAAGAAGCGAAAAGATTTTTCCGAAAACATCAACAGGAAGATAAGTTACGCTTATTGAACTATCGCAACGATGACTTTTTGGTCTTGTATTCTTTAAGGGGTAAACGGGATTATCATCATGGTTACATGGTTCCCTCCTCAGGTTATCTCAAGTGGTTTGATTTGCGCCTGGTTGACACAGGTTTCATAATACAGTTTCCCCGCCGGCACGCGCCCAGTGAACTTTCTGTTATGCCGAGCTATCCTCAACTTCTGACAACATTTCAACAGTATGGCGAATGGTTAGAGACCCTGGGGATACAAAGTGTTGGTGCCTTAAATGATGCCATCAAAGACGGGCGGATCAACGAAGTAATCCTCGTTTCAGAAGCTTTGCATACCCAGCAAATCTCGCGTATCGCCAATGAAGTTCGAAAGAAAAAAGATCAAATTAAGGTCATTTTGATTGCAGGGCCAAGTTCTTCAGGGAAAACGACATTTTCAAAACGTTTAACCATCCAATTGTTGACAGAAGGTATTTCACCATTCGCTCTTGAAATGGATAATTATTTTGTGGATCGCAAGGATACACCCCGTGATGAAGATGGAAATTTGGACTTTGAAAATATCGATGCACTCAATCGAGGATTACTTAACCAGCATATTCGAGATCTGACGGCAGGTAAAGAAGTCCATCTTCGAAGATATGATTTTCATGAAGGTGTGAATAAACCGGGTGAGATCGTGAAACTTACGCCAGGTCAGATTGTTATATTGGAAGGTATACACGGGTTGAACCCAAAGCTGCTTGAAGAATTTACTGCAGAACAAACCTACAGAATTTATGTCTCATGCTTGACCCAATTAAACCTCGACAGGCATAATCGCATTTCGACAACGGACACGCGTGAACTACGACGGATATTACGGGATGCTCGAGACCGGGGTTATTCTGCTCAGCAAACAATCAGCAACTGGGAAATGGTTCGTCGAGGAGAGAAGCGTCATATTTTCCCTTACCAGGAAAATGCCGATGCGATGTTTAATTCAGCTTTAGCATATGAGCTTACGGCACTCAAGCCGCTTGTAGAACCATTATTAAGGCAGGTTCCCTACGGGACCCGGGAATATATCGAAGCAAAGCGGTTGTTTAAATTCCTGCAGTGGTTTTTACCGATTGACCAAAGCTTTATCCCGGATAACTCAATCTTGAGGGAGTTTATTGGGAATTCAATCTTACAGGATTTTAAAATTTGGCAGAACAATAAACGTATTGACTATTGATAGAGTCCTGTGGGTCTTTTTGTGTAAGGTTCATTTCGATAACAGGACTGTAAAATCAAAATTTGATTCCTTAAGGGTTTAGCATTAAAAAAAGCGTGCCATGATGTTGAGCACGCTTTTTTGATGTTGGTATCCCCGGATATTATTTAAGGTTGTCTTTGACAACATTCGCTAATCGTTTAATACCCTCAACAATCAAATCCGGTTTTGAGTTTGAAAAATTAAGGCGCATGGTGTTGTGACCGCCGCCTTTTGGATGGAAGGATTCGCCGGGCACAAAGGCTACCTTTTTCTCAATAGCAGCTGGGAAGATTTTTTGTGTGTCGAGGCGTTCAGGCAGTGTGACCCACAAGAATAAGCCGCCTTTTGGCTTTGTCCATTGAACGCCTTCAGGCATATAATCTTCGAGCGCTTTTAACATTACATCACGACGTTCTTTATAGGTCTTTCTAATGGTGTTAATGTGAGACTTCATCCAGGGGCCATTGGCGACCTGGTAGGCAAGATACTGGTTGAGTGTCGACGTGTTTAGATCACATCCTTGCTTAGCCTGGACGAGCTTACTTATCACTTCTACTGGGGCAACAACCCAAGCCAGGCGTAAACCAGGTGCCAGGATTTTTGAGAAAGTGCTGGTGTAAATAACATTACCGCTGTAAACCGGAAATTCCTTTGAACGAATGGCATCATCCAGAACAACAACAGGGGGCAGATGTTCGCCTTCATACCGTAATTGACCGTAAGGGTCATCCTCGAAAATCGGGACGCCATATGCATTGGCCATTTCAACCAGCTGTTTTCTGCGTTCGCGAGAGAGGGTCACACCTGTTGGATTATGAAAGTTTGGCAAAACATAAATGAACTTTATCCCCATGCGTAGGCGAGATTCAAGTTCACGTGTTTGCATACCATTTTCATCAAAAGGGATGGTGACATATTTAGTACCATAGGCGTTCCATGCCTGGATAGCACCAAGATATGTTGGGGATTCAACCAGAACACGGTCGCCACGATTGATAAAAATTCTTCCCATCAGGTCAAGGGCTTGCTGAGAGCCTGTTGTGATCAGGATATTGTCTGCCGAAACTTTAAGGCCATATTTTCCAGCATTCTGGGCAATCATTTCGCGCAGAGGCTGGTAGCCTTCTGTCGTTCCATACTGTAAAGCCCGCTCCCCCATTTCGCTTAATACGATTTCAGATGCTTCTTTAAATCTTTCAATTGGGAAGACTTCCGGTGCTGGTAGTCCACCCGCAAACGAGATTACATCAGGGAGTGAGGTGATTTTTAAAAGCTCTCGTATAGCAGAACTTTTAATGTTATCTGTCCTTAGTGCGAATCGTTCGTCCCATAACGTGTGCATAAAAATTCTCTCCTTTATTTAGGAAATCTAGTGATAACGGTCGCCCGGGCTGGTAAGGTGACCCGGTCGCCTTTGGTGAGATCAGCCGGTGGTTTCCCGACTTTTTCAGGCGCGCCTTGATAAATATAAAGCGTTGTTCCCTCCTTTGTGTATTTTTTTCCGACATAAGCCTGGCCGGTGAGTGAGCCTTCGGCATTTATTGCACAACTTGTGACCGTGCCAATAACTTTCCCTCGATCATCGACAATTGGGTCGCCAAGATGTGCCATGCGTGTTCGTTTTTCATCGAAGGTGAAACGAACAACCTCGCCGTCGCGTTTATCTTCCTGATCTATAAAGGCTTGTCGGCCGATGAACCAGGGCTTATAAGTTTTTACAAAGTTGCCAAATCCAGCTTGTCCAACGCTCAGGTTGAGGGTTCCACCCATCTCATGCCCGTAGAGCGGTAAACCAGCTTCTGTACGCAGGGAATCTCTTGCGCCTAAGCCGCAGGGTTTTAATCCTAAGGGTTCACCCTTTTTGAGAAGGGTTTTCCACAATTCAACAGCTTTATCAGGATGGACGTAAAGCTCAAATCCCATACGTTCTCCTGTATAGCCGGTGCGTGAGACGATCAGATCGATACGATCGAGGCTGACTTCACATAATTGCGTCCACGCCAGGCCTTTGATTGCCTGCCGATCTGCCAGAGAGCAGTCTAATTTTAGAAGAATGTCTCGTGATCGGGGTCCCTGTATGGCAATATCGACGCGCATCTCGTCACCTGCAGCGTGGTCTCGCAGGTTTCGCAAGGTTACCTTGCGACCGAAAGCCACTGTCCATGGTCTGTGGTTGTCGACACGAACCTCGCCTTTGCGAACTTTGTTCAACCAGTCCCAATCTTTTTTGTCATTCGAGGCATTGACAACAACCAGGAATTTTTCCTTTTCACGCCGATAAACGAGCAGGTCATCAATAACATTAGCATCTTGATCGAGGAAATGGGTATAACAGGATTTGCCTTTGTCCAATCCGCTGATGTCGTTGGCGCACACACTGTCCAGGAAGGTGCCAGCATCTGGTCCTTCTGCCTGATAAACGCCCATGTGTGTGACATCAAATAAGCCTGCTGCCTGTCGCACAGCCCGGTGCTCTTCAAGGACTGAGGAATACCAAACAGGCATGTCCCAGCCGGCAAAGGGTACCATTTTTGCGCCCATTTCTCTGTGGGTGTCGTTTAGTGGTGTCTTGAGTAATTTGGACTGAGGTTCTTGCGCCCATTCAAACGCAGGTAATGCTTGACCATGGCTTTCATCTTTTTCCATGCCAATATAGTAGGGTTTTTTCTGGCTGATTGGGTCTCCGTCAAGGGTTACTGGTTCAAGCGTTTGGGCATCTTCAATCTGCATGGGTCCGGGAACCCGCATTAATAGATCCTGATCAAATTTTATATAAGCATCTGATAGATCCCGCAACCATGCACTGACCAACCCTGCTTTCTTTCCGGGAACCGTCAATGTGAATGTAAAGGGATCTTGACAGGTGATGACGCCCCGCACATCACCCCTGGTTGTGTGAACCAGAGTGGGTTGGCTTTCACCCTCAGACAAAGCTTCAACATCACTTGATAAGGAATAGATCAGGAAGGGTCTGATTTGATCTCCGGAAAGCTTGAAGCTTGCCCATTTGTCTTCTGATTTATCTTCGATATCGTAGTAATGTGGATAGCCATGCTTTGTATCGACCGGGAATAATTGATCTGCCTTTTGCGCTAGTTCTTTCACCCGAAGTTTTGCCTGTTCCAGTGCGTTAAAATCCACCTTTGCACGGCGTAAGGGTGATCGTCGACCGGGCATATTATAAGGTGTTGTTGCCTCAAACAGGTCAGCAATGATATCTGCAATTTGACGGCATTCCTCTTCTTTGAAACCGCGTTGTGTCAACCAAGTAGTTCCGAAGCGTACGCCTGTGGATGAAAAAGCAGAGCGATCGCCGGGAATAGTATTCCTGTTTGCAACAATCCCTGCAATATCCAAAATACGCGCACCCATATCTCCTGATAAATAAGCACCGTCTTTTGCTTTTACGGATTTACAATCTAAAAGGACAATGTGCGTATCTGTCCCATCATAGGGCACGCGCAAACCGCGCTTTTTAAGTTGATCTGCAAAAGCAATAGCATTTTTGATAATTTGACTTTGTAGTTCTTTAAAGTCTGTCGTTTGCGCTAATTTAAATGTCAAAGCCAGGGCAGCGATGGTGTTGTTGTGCGGGCCGCCTTGTTCACCAGGGAATACGGCCTTATCAATTTTCTTGGCATAAGACGCATTGTCTGTAATAATGCAGGCGCCGCGCGGCCCAATCAATGTCTTGTGGGTCGTAAAAGTAATAATATGGGCGAAACCAACTGGTGAAAGAATTTGATCGGCAGCGATCAAACCTGCGATATGTGATACATCCGCCAACAGTAAAGCCCCAACGCTGTCCGCTATCTCTCTAAATTTCTGCCAATCGGGCACCCAGGGATAACTAGAATAACCCGCAATAATAATCTTTGGTTTGGTTGCCAGGGCTTTCTCAAGAATAGCATCGTAGTCCAAACGCTCAGTTTCGGGGTCAACTGTATAGTGGTGCGCATCGTAAAGCATGCCTGACCGGTTGACGGAGGAACCATGGGTCAGGTGCCCCCCGTGCAGCAAGTTCATACCAAGGATCGTATCTCCTGGCGAGAGAAATGCGGTGTAAACGGCATTATTGGCAGGTGCCCCTGATAAGGGTTGGACGTTTACGAATAAATCATCAGCAGTCAATCCGTTTGCAGCAAAGGCTTCGGCGCATCGGCGGCGAGCTAAAGCTTCAACGATATCGACGTATTCAACGCCTTTATAATAGCGTGGATCGCTATATCGCCGGTAAGCACCCAGAGACTTCGTATAGTCGAATATCTCTTCTTCGGTTTGCCACCTTGTTTCTGATCTTGGATATCCTTCAGCATAAATGTTGGTAAAGGATGACCCCAATAATTCTCTTACAGCTTTCGGGGCAGAACTTTCGCTGGGGATCATAATCAAGCGGCGAGCCTGTCGTTCATCTTCAAGTTTTGTTAATTCAAAAAGGCCTGGATCGATTGATTCCAGGTCTTTCAGATGATGAAATTCATGCATGCACCGTCTCCTCTTTGTGGTGAGATTTATGGTTTTTTGACGTGCTACTATTTCTGATAACTCTATTTTAGTCCTAGACATGATACTGGTCAAGATTGATGTCAAGATTGATCAGACCTGGCTTATTTTATTTCCTTTTTTACCCAATCAAGCATTTTTTCAATGACAAAATCATTTTGTAAATCATTATGGATTTCATGATAAAAGGACTCCAACAAAACCAGATCCACAAATGACCCTGCTTTTTTCGCGAAAATTTGGCTGGCGGATGGTGCGCAGATGCGATCTTCAGTCCCATGTAATAAGAGCAAGGGTAGATTCCATTGATGCGCGTTATCGATAGCATACTTTCCGCGCCGGAAAATCTCTAAACCCAAACGGGCAGTGACATAATTGTGATTAAAAACATCATCAGAATAGGCTTGTGCTAGGGCTATATCCCTGGAAAGATACTCACTTTTCATGCGATTTCTAAATTTATGCCTGGGGAAAATATTAGCAATAATTTTTAAAGCTGCAGTCTTTAGTTTTGATACTTTAAATGGCGGTGCTAGCATAGGGCTGGTTGCAATTACACCGGCGATATGTGGTTGACGCCTTAAAATATAATTTAATACAAGATTTCCCCCAAAACCGTGCCCATATAGGATGATTGGAAGTTGGGTTAATTTGAGTTTTTCATTTGAACACCGAATAAAATAAGCAATATCATTCATTAAATGCGTATAACTGGGGGTATGACCTCGTCTTCCATCAGAAAGACCATGCCCTCGCAAGTCCAGGGCAAGGAAGTGATAGCCATTCTCGCAAAAACATTCTGCCACATGTGAAAAATAGGCAGAATGTTCACCGAGATCATGTAGAAGATGTATGATTCCCCTTGCTTGATTATGATCAGAAATCCATGCTCGACATTGTAAGGTTAAACCATCCTTACTAATAAACGAGAAAGGTTTGTAGTTCATTTATGGCCCACTATCTCATTAAAAAGCTTACGTGCAAGTTAATATTAATTCGTGTTAATTAATTATACAACGAACATGGATTTGCCTGGCAATGTTTTTAGTGATGAATATCCAGAGTTTGAGCAAAAGGCAGCATGTGACGCATTTTGCATATTATCCAATAGCCTAAGTTGCTCAAACCAAAGACATCTGATGGTGAGTGATGTGCTGTGTGGATAGAAATTTTTAAGGTTTTGCTCCTTTGCTCGGAGAAACATGGCGTATTTAATGAAAGGGGATATCGAAACGAGCAGTGATGTGAATATTTTCAATTTCGTTATGATGGCGAGCAATGAGAATAATCTTCGGTTTCTGCGCCCATTTTTGTTTTAGATTTTAAATGAGGGTCTTGAAAATCGTTCTAAAAAGGTTTCCCCCACTTATTACTGCTCCAAAAGATAAAAGACGCCTTTTGGGACAGCCTCAAATGAGTCTCTTGCATAGTTTTTGTAGGTTGCGATGCGATCTTCACCGCACCATTATTAGCAAAATTCTAATGTCAATCTTGTCTAACCCTATGTTATTGGATAATTGCGACAAATCGGCGGGATGAAAACCACATCCCGCCCTACGAATCTTTCATCTTTTAGCTTTTAGCAACGAACTACTAGCTACTAGCTACAAGCTACGGGCTATCATGACTGGTATTTATTTTTCAACACGTTCTTAAATTCTCATTGACGAGGCATCGTAGAGTGTGATAAATTTAATAATGGTGTGAGTTACCTGAG
>JAXHUT010000065.1:0-2333 GCA_034189405.1 Chloroflexota bacterium | reverse complement strand
TATGGCATATCTATATCCAACCCACCATTAACAAAATCAGGATTGGTGGTGGGTTGGCAAGCGAAGCGCATGTTTTCCATGTAATTTTGTGTTATAAAGGTCATTACGACGATTGTTTTTTTACCCAACCCACCCTACGAATCTCGTCTCAAGCCCGCAGCTATTACCTATATAATCATCAAGAAAATTTCCCAAAAAGGCTGTTATTTGTTTTTCAACACTCTCCATCTTTATCCTTTACATTTTTTCTATGTTAATAAAACAATTATATATAATTGGTAGTAGTAGGAGCTCAGCACGAAGTGTCGAGGAATCGAAGACAGCTTAGCCCCGACCTCTCAGGAGAGTATCATTTCACATTGGTTTTCATCGCCTTCAGGGAATGAGGGTTGATTTATATTTAAAAATCTAATATAATATTAAGGTCATTAAACATAGTAGATTCAAAATTAGGTAATTCTAATTAAAATTGAATCTTTAGTGAAAGAGGAAGGGTATGAACAAGGGATTTAAGTTTTTCAAAAAACTTGAAGATGGTCAGGTGCTTGTTCTAGTTGCGTTGATGTTATTCGGATTAATTGGTTTTGCTGCATTGCTAACGGATGGTGCGATGATGCAGCTGTCCAAGCGGGAATTGCAGGCTGCTGCTGATGCGGCTGCCCTGGCAGGCGCGAGCTATTTACCCGGCGATCCTACAAAAGCAGAAACCACGGCAAGGGGTTATGTTACAGGAAATGGCTTTGAGGAGACAAACATAAAAGAAATCAATACACCTTATGAGAATGATAAAAAGATTGAGGTGGTATTGGAACAACCAGCCATGTTTACTTTTGGGCGCATATTTAATCCCTCCGATTCAACCATTTCGGCGCGCGCAGTGGCAATGCGATATCCTAAATGGGCTGGAGAGGCATTACCTTTCATAAACCTTGATGATAATTATGATGACGATCCAGAAATTGAGCTGTGGGAAAAAGTGTCTCCAGGGGATTTTGAAAGTATTTGGAAGGATGATTTTGACATTTTTAATGAGGATGATTGTTCGCTGACTTACTTTACAGTGGATTATATGGATGGGGTTCAAATCACAAAAGGTGAAGTTGCTGATAAAAAACAAGAGGTTGAATGTGTATTTGGACAGGGTCATAATCCTGTATTTGTGATTAGCCTGCGCACTGAAGTAATTGAAAGCGGCGAGGTTAAGTTAAAAGATGGATCGATTAGGCCTTTGGATAAAATGAAGAATAAAGATATTATAAATGAAGACCAACTGGTTCTTTTAGAATGTGATTGGTATTTCTACGAGAAGAAGACCCTGAGGCTACATGTTAATAATGTTTATGATTTTGTAAATGGTGAATTTCCAGAAAACTATTATAATCCGGATGGTGGCATGTCAAACTTAGTTGAGTAAAATCATCCTAAAGAACAGCGAATATTGTCTCCGGTTATCAGCTGGAAGTGGCGGGGGAGAGTTGATAGCTGAAAGCTAAAAGCTAGAAGATATGTGATATGAAATCAAAACACCTCCGGTTTTTCGGAGGTGTTTTTGATACTCCATGGGAAATTTTAGCGAAGTATCAAAGGCAGGAATAAACCCTCATCCGTCACGCCGTTGGCGTGACTCCCCTGAACCTGAAGGTGTTCCGTTGTACTCCTACACCTTCAGGTGTTCCGCTTCGCTCCAGGCAGGCATACGCACCGCACCCTTGGCTCGCGGGTTTAGATGGATAGAAATCGAGATTGGGCCAGACACGCCTGCATCGCCTGTATAGGTGACCGTGCCCTCTAACCAGTCTCACCAGGCGTAAAATCCAGCTGGCAAATCGCCACATTCGCCAATCGCAGGAATTCCAAAGCATTCTGATCTAATCGATAGGCGACATGGTAAACGAGCCGAGTTATGCCAGCGTTTATCAAGGCTTTGGTGCAGTTGAGGCATGGGAAATGGGTCACATAACAAGTGCTGTCTTTAATGGAGATCCCATGCAGCGCTGCCTGGATGATGGCATTGGTTTCAGCATGTATGGTTCGAATGCAATGACCGTCAACAAGCAAGTGTCCAACTTCATCACAATGGGCTTGCCCTGTTGGAGAGCCGTTAAATCCGGTGGTCAGGATGCGTTTTTCACGCACCAATACGCATCCTACATAAGCGCGGTCACAAGTGCTGCGCTCGGATACCGAGTAAGCAATTTTCATAAAATAAGAATCCCAGTCTGGTCGCATGATGCACTCCTTGAGACAATGATAGCATATCTTTATGGCAGCAAAATGATCTCGCGCAGAGCACGAGTTTCACGGGCATTTCCGCTAATCCGGGTGAGCAGGAA
>JAXHUT010000064.1:0-2476 GCA_034189405.1 Chloroflexota bacterium | reverse complement strand
CAGTGAGGTCTTTTTTAGGAGATTTATTAATAGCGTAAAAGTTACAATATTTATCCAGGGGCCTGTTATGGCGTGCTTGCGTTATAAAACCAATTATATGCATAGTACCCACCGATGGTAGATTGGAGACGTATTGCGATTCTGCTTTCACCCATTAAAGTTTCAGGGATGCTAAAGGTGCCCGATAAAGCCCCACCTTCTCCAGTGTTCACAGTAGTCACATAAATGCCGTTTATACCCCTGGTAAACATCTTTCCCATCAAGACATCAAAATCAAAATTCGGGGGAAAATTATTGGTCAGGATTGAGACCGATTCGTCCTCAACAACATCTGTGACCGTGAAGGTTGGGATGCCCGTGTATACCTCAGGGGTTGAAGTACTTTCTTTGTTGTTATAAAACCAGTTGTAAGCATAGAAATTTCCGTCTGACGTTTGGAGGCGAATAGCAATCTGGTATAAGCCTTCTAGTTCAGATGGGATATCAAAGGTCTTTGTAAAGGTTCCGCCGTCACCAGAATCAATCGTTGTGACTTCAATACCATCAACCCCGCGAGTGCCGATTTTACCCATCAAGACAATAAATTCTTTGTCGGCGGGGAAGTTATTTGTTTCTACAGTCACACTTTTGTCTGGTTCAACAGACGTGATGCTTATGGATGGGATACCCGTGTACACAGGGACTGGCTTGTTGTCGTCGTTGTTGTAAAACCAATTGTATGCATAGTAGCCGTCGGTGGTGGATTGCAAACGTATCGCAATCTTGCCTTCACCCTTCAAGGAGTCAGGAATATCGAAAGTGCCCGTTAATGCATCGCCTTCGCTGGAGTTTACCGTCGCAACATAGATGCCATCAATGCCTTTTGTGCCAATCCTTCCCATTAACACATCGAAATTATGATCAGCCGGAAAATTATCTGTGACGATGGTAACATTTTCATCTTCGACGACATCTGTGATTGTGAAAGTCGGGATACCTGTGTAAGGGGTGGTTTCCTCAGAATCGTCAGCAGGTTCGGTTGGCTCTTCGGGTTCGTCCTCCACTGTGCCATCTTCATGGGTGCCAAAGTCGTTATTATAGAACCAGTTGTACGAATAATATCCGCCGGTGGTTGAGTCAAGGCGAATGGCGATCGCATCTTCAGCTTGAAGTTCAGACGGAATATCGAAGGTGAATTTCAGACTGCCGCCATCACCGGAGTTTATCGTACCAACGACGATACCATCAATGCCTTGCGTGCCAAGCAGTCCCATTCTTGCGACAAAGTCCTTATTCGCAGGAAAATTCTGCGTCTCAATGGTCACTATTTCGCCTTCTGTGACACCTTGAATCCCTATGGTTGGGATTGTCCCGGCATTGACGACATTGCTCAGGGGAATGAGCGCGAGGCTAAATATCGCGATGTAAATAATAAATAGTTTTTTCATTATGTGACCTCTTTATTGGTAATCATTTTGTATGATTTACTGCCAATCCTTTTGAATTTGTAGAATGTAGCCCTGTATCTCAATCCTTATTGTGCAAGGTGCATGCCATTTTCCTTAAATAAAAAAATTCTCTTTAGATACTATGGACGATGGCGTTATTATCAGTCCCGGATTGGCTTTGCCCATGTTCAAACAAACCTTTCTACAAGTCAAAGGTCAGTGATATCATCATCTTAAAATGATATGTTTAAGCAACAATAAAATGCGTTTATAAATCTCATTCAATCGTGCACTTCAATCTTCAGCCCAGTAATACTTGTTAAATTAAATAAAAAATGACCTCTTCGACTTTGAAGAGGTCATTTTTAATGTAAACTGATTTACTGTTGTGTAACTTTAATCCTTCGGGGCTTCGCTTCTTCTGTTTTAGGAATCTCGAGAGTCAGAACACCATCCTCTAAACTGGCTTCTACCTTTGAAGAATCTAATGGGGTAGGTAGGGTGAGCACTCGGTGGAAGGTGCCGCTTGGGCGTTCTGCTAACATATAATTCTCACCTTCTTTACGATCTGCATCCAGGGTGCCGGAGATGGTCACGATTTCGTTGACGATCTGAATGTCGAGGTCTTCTGATTTGACGCCGGGAAGTAATGCTTTGATGGTATAACCATCATTGTCTGCCATAATATCAATTGGGAATCTGATCATTGCAGAATAATCTTCATCTAAATCGCGCATCATTTCTTCCATGGCTCGACGTTGGGTATTTCTACGAACAGGGTTTATATATAAAGTCATTGTATCCTCCATTTAATTCTATTTTTTGTTGTTGTTATTTTATGTTTTTATTATTAACGCCTTATTTGAAAAAAGTCGGAAAAATATTAAAATTGAAAAAACCCTTGGAATTCTTCAGTCGCTATCGTTACAACATACATTTCTCACCTTTAAATACCAGTTTTATAAGGAATTATTGGCGTACACTTGTATTTTGGGTCTCTGAACACGTGAGCTTCAAGACCCAAAGCAGACAGAAATAAGGATTGCCTT
>JAXHUT010000063.1:0-2793 GCA_034189405.1 Chloroflexota bacterium | reverse complement strand
AGTCGTTACCATCCTGCTCATATATGAGGGGTTTACCAAAGATTTTACACTGTTTAGATACCATAAGTTATGCCCCTCTTTAATTATCAATCAACATCACAGGAAATATCAATGCCTAACTATACGAAATGTAATGCATTTTATAACATTATTTGTGTGAGTTGATACACTAATACTATACGAATACTGCCTGAATATGGATTAATTTCAAATAATAATTAATTTTTCATTAATTTTATGTCAGTAATTATAACACTTATGTGGTTTTTTCGATAAGATATGGTCTGTACCAGACTTGCTGGATGAAAGCGTGCTTCGCTATCTTGCTAAACTTTGAGTGAGTATGAACTACATTTATAGCTTAATCATTTTCAATCTTTCTGCAAGTTTTGAATTTCGTTGTGTGATCTTGTCGTTTCTGACGGCGATATTAATAGCCTTATCGTTCCCCACCAATACACAAAGTTTTTCTGCACGTGTGATCGCGGTGTAAATTAAATTCCGTTGTAACATGATATAGTGCTGGGTGATCACGGGTAAAACAATGACAGGGAATTCTGAGCCCTGCGATTTGTGAACAGATACCGCATAAGCAAGGACGACTTCATCAAGTTCTGTGAAATCGTAATTTACCTTTCGAATACCATCGAAGACAATGGTCAAATTCTGATCAACTTTGTTGATCTGGCTGATGTTTCCAATGTCCCCATTGAAAACATCTTTATCATAATTATTACGAACTTGCATGACCTTATCGCCGATTCTAAATATTTGTCCGAACAATTTGATTTCTATCTTTTGCTCCTCTGGGGGATTCAGGTTTTCCTGTAAAAGCACATTGAGTGAAGATACGCCAGCTTTACCCCTGTACATCGGTGATAAAACCTGAATATCATCTATCGGGTGCATACCAAATTGGTTGGGTATGCGTGTGGCAACCAGGTCAACGATCCACTCAGCGGCTTGTTGATCATCCTTAGCCGGGAACAAGAAGAAATCACCATCGGTGGTTTTTGAGAATGACGGCGGATAACCTTTGTTAATGCGGTGGGCATTGGTGATAATTTTAGAGCCTTTTGCCTGTCGATAGATTTTCGTCAACCGAGATACAGGAACCTGACCGCTCTCGATAATATCTCTCAATAGATTGCCAGCACCCACCGGCGGCAGCTGGTCAACATCGCCAACAAATACGACCTGGGTTCCAGGTCTCAAAGCTTGAAGGAGATGATGTGCAAGCAACAAATCTAACATTGAAGCTTCGTCAACCACCAAGAACTCTATTTTTAAGGGGTGTTTTCGATGATATTTGTACCCAGCTCCCGGTGAGTAAGCCAATAATCGATGAATGGTGCTGGCAGGTCTTGTTGTTGCTTCAGACAGTCTCTTTGCCGCACGCCCGGTTGGTGAAGCTAATGCGTATCGAATATTTTGGCTCTCTAAACATTGAATTAATGCCTTTAAACAAGTCGTCTTACCAGTGCCCGGCCCACCAGTTATCACACTAACAGGGCTGATCAAGGCAGTCCTTAAAGCTTTTTTTTGTTCGATGGACAGATGCTCCCCCTCAATGATGAGCTGCGCCTGTTTTGGTTTGGTCGAATATGCTTTAAGTTCACCGATCTTTTCTGCCACACCTTTCTCACTATGATAAAAAGGCGTCAGATAGACGATGGGCTCACCGTATTGCGCCTGGTTTTCGGCAATGCCTTTGTCATCAGAAACTTGATCAGGTTGACCATAAAAATCAGCTTCAAGCCTGATGCGATCCCCTTTTGCAAGTCGATCTAAACCAGAAGCAATTAACTCAGAAGAGACCTCGAGTAATTCAGCGGCTCGTTGAGTTAGATAATCAGTTGGCAGATAAACATGACCCTCGTTGATAGATTCGTTGACCGCATAAACGATGCCGGCTTCAATTCTGGATGGATGATCTGGGGGTAATCCAAGATCTTGCGCTAATTTATCGGCAGTTTTGAAACCAACCCCGTAGATATCTTCCTCGAGTTGATAAGGATTAGTTTTGAGGATGTCCAGTGACTGATCGCCATAAGTGTTAAAAATTTTTACCGCTAAGTTTGTACTCACCCCGTGCCCATGAAGGAAGAGCATTATTTCTTTGACTTTTTGCTGCTCTTCCCATGCAGCTTTGATTTTAGCAGTTCTGTCTTCGCCGATACCCGGCACTTCAGTTAATTTTTGAGGTTCATTTTCAATGATTTCTAGGGTCTGATCCTGGTAAACATCGACAATACGTTTTGCTAATTTTGGGCCAATGCCTTTAATAAGCCCGGAGCCTAAATATCTTTCAATAGCCGTGGAAGTCACAGGGGTTAATTTTTCACATTTCTCAGCTTTAAATTGCAAACCATATTTGGCATGGGTTGTTAAATCCCCCTCCAGTTGAATGTTCTCTCCTGGAGATAACTCTGGCAAATTTCCGACAACGGTTAACAAACCCTCTAAGTTTAACCCTGGTATTCTCTGGCCTTGACTTTTTTTTGGACGCAGTCTGAGAACAGTATAGCCATTATCTTGATTGTAATAGGTGATTCTTTCGACACTTCCATCGATCCTGGTCATGTTTAAAAGTATACATTAATCCTGATCATAGGGGGCAAACTGAACAAAATAGGGGACCCCGACCTTTTCCGCAGGCATTTATTATTATCGAAGGGCTAGACTATGCGAAGTATAACAGAATTCTAAGCAAGGTAACTGGGGCAATGAGTTATATAGTGACATATAAGCGCTATGGCTGTGGCCATGGTATCGTCGTAGGCTGTGTATAGC